>JAQBYK010000113.1 GCA_027622635.1 bacterium | reverse complement strand
CTTGCCTTATCAAATACAGGTTTATCCCATATTTTCTTAAATGGAAAAGCCGTCGAAGAAAGCAACGTAAGGGCGCGAACCCTCGCAAGGCTGGACCTTGAAAAATTCCTCAAATGCCTAGTCCTCCTAGCAAACTTGTTCACCTGTAATGTGTTTTCAAAACTTTCCATATAATCCCTCAAAAGTTAGCAAAGGTTTTTATAAAAATCAATATAAAACACAACAATCTTTATAAAAAGCAATCATATAAGTATGAGCTAATGGGAAGCGCCAATCAAGGGGCAAGGGTTGACTGTTAATAGAAAATGTGGCCAGCAGGGCAAGGCTAATAAAGACTAGTACGAAAAATGCACTTAAAATAGAGGAAAATGCTGCCGACCAAGGCTGTTTCACAATAATTGAGCACAAAACAAGAACTTGACTCTTTAAAGGAAAAGACGCCTTTTGCTATTGCATTAAAGAAGTGCTTTTGATAGTGTCCCACTACAAAAATAGTTTCTGTTCTATATAAACGATATGTAGGGCTTATAACCAAAGAGACAATGATAGAAGATACACAAACCCAGATTGGGGCAAAATACGAACTGATGCTTATCATTCCACCGGATTTGGGTGAGGATGGCAGCAGAAGCGAGCTTGATGAAGTACGCAAGCTTATTTCTTCATGTGATGGGGAAATTTTCCACGAAGATATATGGGGTGTGAGGGATCTGGCAACTCGCAGGAAAAAATATGATCAGGGATATTATGCTGTGTTCAATTTGAATTTAGCTCACTCCAGAGTAAAAGAAATTGAAGTTGCATTAAATATAAATTCTTCAATAGTCAAATACCTATTTTTGAGGACTGAAATGGATTACGAGATAAAGACTTTGGTACAGTATCAAGCGGAGGAGGAAGCGATCAAAAAGGAGAAAGAGAAAGAAAAAGAAGAAAATAAAAAAGATAAATCCGGATCCAAACCTGAGAAAGTTTCCAAGCCAAGGCCAAAAAAGGAAGAAGTAAAAAAAGAAGAGCCGATTGAAAAGACCACCAAAGAAGTAGACGAAATTGAAGAAAATGACGAAGCGCAAGCGGAGTCACCCGGATCAGAAACGTCAGAAGCCAAATCTGAAACCGCAGAAGTGCTAGCGGACGCAGAGGCTAAAGAGAAACCGAAAGCTGAAGAAGACGCAAAGGTGAAACTTGATGAAGTGGATGAAAAACTAAAAAGTATAATTAACGATCCGGACATAAGTCTATAACTATATAAACCATGACAAGCTATAAAAATCGGAAATGTCGCTTCTGTGAAGATCAAATAGGACATATTGACTACAAAAACACGCCTCTGATCAGACAATATTTAACCAGATATGCCAAAATAGTACCCAGGTATTACAGCGGATGTTGCCTTAAGCATCAAAAAAAACTATCCAGGGCAATAAAAAATTCCAGAGAAATGGCGCTTTTGCCTTACACAAAGTAAAAATCACAAAGGCTCATTAAAATCTCTAGGCAAACTTTTCTGTTGTTTTTAGCTTGACTCAAAGGATGGCATGGGATTTTTAGTAGCGAATTTTGTGCGGTTTCGATGTTCGTGAAATCTTTGAATTTTTTTGCCAAACTCTCTCATTGGTTGGAGTGATGAGCAGCGAGTGAAACCACAATCGCCAACAAAGAAAATGAGCATAGATCTGGATACTGAAATGCAGTTTTTGTTTGGAAAACTTAAGCATGAATTGGGCATTGACGATGATCAAGCGGCTTTGAAAATTATTCTTGAAAATTTCAAAAAACCCATCAATCTCGGAACATTCGAAAATAGCAAAATCCGTAAAAACGTCTAAAGCAAGGCGAAAACCCATGGGGCCATAAATTTATGTTCCGAAAAAGGGACGAAATCTCAAAAACAAACGGCAAATGTGCTTATCCAAGCTGCAACAAGCCCTACGATCATCTATACAGAAAACCACCGCATTGTTTGCCCAAAGTGTTTAAAGAGCCATCACCACTTGACATAAACGGTGCTGATGGGAAGCCCCCCTTTTAATAAAGGGCTTTTTGTGGTAGAATACTCAGATAAAAAAACAAAAAAATGATCAAAAAAATAAAGGAAAAATTAGCAGAGAAAAAAAGAGAGAAACATATCCTTAGGAATGCTCCTTCTGCTTATGATGAAGCGGTTTTGTCATGGATTGCACCCGAAACTATAAAGCACGAACGAGGAACAGTATGGAAAGTCATAATTGGGTTATTGATTATTGGAACAGCGATTTGGGGGATCCTAAACAACGCATGGACATTCTCTCTGGTAATAGTGGTTTTTTCAGTTACCTATTACTTGGCACACCTTGAACATCCGAAACATGTGGAAATAAAAATTTCAAATATAGGTATAAAAGTAGGTGGAAGAAAATATCCATACAACAGAGTAAGAGCATTTTGGCTGATTTATGACCCTCCATATGTGCGAACATTAAATATTCGTGTATCCGGAGACATCGCTACAGATATAACAATACAACTTGATAGACAGAATCCTTCCGAATTAAGGGAGTTTTTAATGGATAAAATCCCGGAAATGGAAGGGCAATCTGAAAAATTGAGCGATATTCTTTTAAGATTATTAAAAATATGACTACACCAGGTAATCCAGAATCAGGACCAACTCAAGTTCCAGATCAAGTCCCAGCAGCTGCACAAACTAGGGGACCAAGGGAAAGGTCATCTTCAGCTGATGAACCAGCCATCGAATTGGTGGACGATGAAAAAAACCGTGAAACTAGGCGTGTTAAGGATGTAATAAAAGACGCAAAGGCCACAGTGGTGAAAATGTTTAGAGGAAAGAGAATAAAATTAAAAACAAATAGAGGAGAGATAGCAATGGACACAATGGAATATATTCTGACATTTCCATTTCTTCACATGGAAGAACAATGGATAGAAGATATTGAGGCAATCCCCGCCGGGGATAGAAAAGCAGAAGCTCTAAGTGAGCTAAGAGTAGAATATGGTCACTACAAGCCAAATAAAACCGGCTTAGGCAGAGTACACGAGACAGTGATGATGACAGAAGCATATCTGGAAAAAATGAGCCACGAAGAAGGCTGGATAACGCCGGAAGTACTTGCTGAAATGATAAATAGTTTAAGCGCCAAAGCAAGCATTTTTGCGGACTTACTGGCAAAAAAAGGCAACACAGATGTATTGGAAGCTCTGAAATGGTCGCTCAACATTGCTGACGACATGGTGGAAGGAGAGACTCAAGCTATTGAAACTCTACAAAAAAGACTACCAAAAGAATTCACGGAAAAGGGGGAGTGTATGGATGCTCTATGGATGACCTTATCATTTTCCAATAAGGACAAACGCATAGAGATAGCAAAACATTTTGCGAAAGAAGACCCGGGCCAACTCAGCGCATTTCTCAAAGAAGGTAACAGGAGGGGTGTATATAGTCCCGATGAGATGAAAGGATTAGGAATGACTTTTTCGGAAGATGAAAACGCACAATATGCAAGCAACTTTAAAGAAGCTCGCAACTTTACTGCAAACGCGCAACAAATGCTTTCAAGGTCATATGGCACAGTAAATGCGGCAGCGGAAATGATGACAGGTGAAAATTTACTTACGTTTATAGGATATGTAGCGGCGGGAACAACAGTAATCGCAAATTTGGGTGTAGGGGCTTTTACTATGTATAGAGACCAGGACTTTAGCCCGGACAGAATCGTAAAAACAGTTGTCAGCAAAAATGTAATTGGAGGTGCTCTTGCCTGGAAAGGACTGGATTTACTGAGATCCGGTGGGAAAGCGGGACAAATTTTAGCGGGTAAAGAAAAAAGAGAT
>JAQBYK010000112.1 GCA_027622635.1 bacterium | reverse complement strand
CGCACAAGGCATATTCGTCAATTTCAAAAATATTCAACAAAGTTGCCGAATGAAAATACCATTTGGAGTTGGGCAAATAGGTAAATCTTTCAGGAATGAAATTACTCCTGGCAATTTCACATACAGAACACGTGAATTTGAACAAATGGAGATAGAATATTTTATAAACCCTGGCAGTAAAGCGGAAATTAAAAAGTCATTCGAGGAATGGAAGAAAATTTCCAAGAAATGGTTTTTAGATCTTGGTATAGACGAGAAAATGCTTCGTTTCAGAGAGCACGAAAAAGACGAACTATCACATTACTCAACAATGACATTTGATATTGAGTACAAATTCCCATTTGGATGGGGAGAACTGATGGGAATCGCATACAGAGGTTGTTTTGACCTATCACAACATCAAAAATTCTCAGGAAAAAACATGGAGTATACTGATCCCCAAACAAATGAAAAATACATTCCGCATGTTATCGAACCCGCATTCGGGCTAAGTAGATCAACACTAATCTGCTTACTGGATGCATATGATGAAGACAAAGTTGGAGATGAAGATCGCACGGTAATGAGATTTGACCCTAAAATTGCACCTATTAAAGCAGCCATTTTCCCTTTAATGAATAAACCGGAACTGTCAAAAATATCAAATAAGATATTCGATACATTGAAAAATGATTTTATCGTAGAATACGATGATTCAGGCGCAATTGGTAAACGATATAGACGTCATGATGAAATCGGAACACCATTCTGTATAACAGTGGATTTCGATAGTTTAACAGACAAAAAGGTGACTTTAAGAGAGAGAGATACGACAAAACAGACTAGAGTAGATATATCAAAACTTGAAATTATTCTAAGAGAGAAAATTGCGTGATTATTAGCGGCAAATAGCACTTTCAATCTTGTCTGAGAGGGCTTTTTATGGTAGAATACGGGGATTATCAAAACAAATATGTTTTTAAATCTCTGGGAATACATCAAGACATCTCCAATACAATTCTTCCTTATACTTTTGGGGATTTATATTGGATATAAAGTATCGCTCAAGCTTTTGCGGCATTTTCACAGAACAAGAACATCAAAAAACTTGGTATTCCTTAGAGTAACAATGCCAAGAGCAGATTCAACAAAAGACAAAGAACAGGAGAATGAAAAAGACTTTAGAGAAAAAATCTCCATAATGGCGCAATTTTTTAGGAATCTCCACGAGACTCGAGAGATAAACATGATGAATACACTTAAGACAAGATTACTTCATAACAACGTATTCACATTTGAACTGGTTGCCCACCAGAAGGTCTTAGATTTTTACGTAACCACACCAAAATATTACCAGGATATAGTCGAAAAACAGATAACTTCATACTACCCGGATGCTGATGTGCAACCAATGGAGCGCTATGAACACAAATTCAAAGATAGCAAAGTTAAGGGATTCTATGCCTATTTAAATCAAACGTTTTGGTTCCCGATTAAGACATTCAAAATAGTTGAAGGTGATCCACTCAATGATCTTTCCAACATATTTACAAAGCTTTCAGAAGAAGAAACTGCAGTAATCCAACTGGTAGTAAGACCAAAAACCAACAAATGGGCAAAGAAAGCAGAAGCGTTTGGTGAGGACTTCTTCAAGGGAAAGAAAAAAACAGGAATAAAAATACCAATTATTGGCCCAATCCTGGGACTACTGCTGGATGTAATTAAAGGAATATTTTCAGGATACAAACCGGAGGATCAAAAAGCCGGTGGAGGGGGAGACGGATATGTAAGAATGCTGCAATCAAAGGAAGAAGTGGCTAAAAGGATTGGTGAAAAATCATCACAATCGGGATTTGACACTGTGATTCGCCTTCTTTCAAGCGCCAAAACGGAGAAAAGAGCTGAAGATATATCAAACAATATGATCGTGGCACTCAATCTGTTCAAGGACAGCTCTTCAAACTGGTTCCAAACAAAACGCATATTTTTCATTGATAGCATTAATGACAAAATATTCTTGCATAATTTTAGGAATCGACTGATGTACTCAAGATTTCTATTCATGGGAGAAAAGGTTTCAACAATGGTAGAAGAGGAATTAGCCAGTATCTACCACTTTCCCTCAAGCAAATACAACAAAAGTCCAAATATAAGATGGCTTGCATACAAAGTACTGCCGCCACCTACGAATTTGCCAACGGAAGGAATACTTCTTGGGCATAACACCTATAGAGGAAATAAAATAGAAATCAGGTTCATGCGCAAAGATAGATCAAGACATCATTATATCATTGGTAAATCGGGATCAGGTAAATCTGCGCTCTTGTCATACATGGCTCGTCAGGATATCTGGAACGGAGATGGGGTATGTGTGATTGATCCGCATGGTGATCTTGTAGAGGATATTTTGTCATATTGTCCAAAAGAAAGAGCAAAAGATGTCATAATTTTCGACCCATCGGATATGGAAAGGCCTATGAGCATTAACATGCTAAAAGCAAAGACTCCGGAAGAAATAGACTTAATTTCTTCTCAAGCCACAGAAATATTCATCAAATTGTTTGGTGACGAAATTTTCGGGCCCAGAATCCAGCACTATTTCAGAAACGCCTGTTTAACACTTATGGAAGACCAAGAAGAAGGAGCTACATTGATAGATATACCCAGAGTATTCACGGATGAAGCATTCCTAAAATACAAGGTGTCAAAAGTGACAAATCCCGTAGTAAAATCTTTTTGGCAAAATGAGTATGCAAATACCGGGGATAGGGAAAAACAGGAGATGATTCCATATTTCAGCTCGAAATTTGGTCCATTTATTACGAATACAATAATGAGAAATACCATTGGACAAAGAGATTCTTCCTTTGATTTTAGAAAGGTAATGGATAGTCAGGGTATTCTAATGGTTAAACTATCAAAAGGTACTATTGGAGCGCTAAATACACAGTTACTCGGTCTTATCATAGTAGCCAAAATCCAGATGGCAGCTATGAGTAGAAATGATATGCCGGAAGATCAAAGAAAAGATTTTTATCTATATGTGGATGAGTTCCAGAATTTCGCAACAGACAGTTTCTGTTCGATTCTATCAGAAGCCCGAAAATATCACCTCTGTTTGATAATGGCCCACCAATATATCAATCAGCTAGTTGTATCTAAGACTGGAAGTACAAACACACAGATAAGAGATGCGGTTTTTGGTAACGTAGGTAGTATGGCTTCCTTTAAAGTAGGTGCAGATGATGCAGAATACCTGGCAAAGGAGTATTCACCTGTATTAACAGAACAAGATGTAATAAACGTGGCCAATTACAAGATGTATATGAAACTAAATATAAATAATGCCACTTCAAGACCATTTTCAGTATCAACCATATGGGATACTGCAAGACAAAGCCACAAGGTAGCAAAATTGATAAAGGATTACGCAAGACTTAAACATGGACGAAAGAAATCATTCGTAGAACAGGAAATCGTAACCAGAATAGGAATTGGGTCAGATTCACCTCCGGCAAACCTGGAAGCTTCACAGGGACCAAATGCAGCCCCACCTGTAGGGGACATGGCACAAATGTTAGGTGGAATGGTGCCACCGGGTGTACAACCTCCGGGAGGAGAGGTGCCTTCAGCACCTTCACCTGCTGAGCCAGTTATCTCAGCACCACCGGCAACTACTCCAACCCCTGCACCTGTTTCTGCAAATCCAGCAACTACAGCAGTTCCAGCAACTACAGCAGTTCCAGCAACTACAGCAGTTCCAGCAACTACAGCAGTTCCAGCAAGTTCTCCTAAACCAGTTAATCCACCTCCACCTGAAGCTAATAATTCCGAACCTGCTAATCCACCTCCACCTGAAGCTAATAATTC
>JAQBYK010000111.1 GCA_027622635.1 bacterium | reverse complement strand
CCAAGAAGTCGCAGTCGAGATCTATGACATCAGTTGGACGGTGAGCTACGTATTGAGCGCCATCTATTAGGACTTTGGCTCCTACCTTGTGTGCTTGTTTTGTCATTTCTTTGATTGGCGGAGTTGTGCCCAGTACGTTTGACATTCCACTTAATGCGACCAGTTTTGTATTAGGACTCAGTAGGTTTTTGTACTTTGTCTGGTCGAGTGTGTAGTCGGATTTGAGTGGGATTATCCGGAGTTTGGCTTTTTTTACTCTACAAAGTTCTTGCCAAGGTACCAGGTTTGAGTGGTGTTCCAGCGCTGATACGATAATTTCATCATTTTTGCCAATGTTAGTGTTGCCCCAACTTTGAGCAACCAGGTTTATTGATTCTGTAGTGTTTTTTGTGAAAACTATCTCTTTTTCACTTTTTGCGTTGATGAATTTTGCCGTGTGTTTGCGTGTGTTTTCGTAGTTTTCCGTAGCTTCTTCCGAAAGAGTGTGAACCCCACGATGTATGTTTGCATTTGCGGTTTCATAAAATTTTGTAAGGGCCTCAATTACTTGCCTTGGTTTTTGAGTTGTTGAAGCGTTATCCAGATACACTAAAGATTTGCCATTGATTTGGCGACTTAAGATTGGGAAGTCTTTTTTGAGATCTTGTGGATTAAGCATAGCCGTGATTATAGTAGATTTCCTATTTCCAGTGCCAGTTTTGTTCTTACTTCTTCGTTTGGGATCTTTTTTAAGTCGTGTTCTAAAAATCCGCGGATCAACATCTCTTGTCCCTGTTTTTTGTTAATTCCTCTGGATTCCAGATAAAAAATCATGTCTTCGTCTACATTTCCGATAGTCGCCGCATGCCCTGCTTTTACATCATCAGCCTCGATTTCCAGTGATGGAACCGTGTTAACCTTGGCGTCTTTGCTTAACATGAGTGTGTGGTGTGCAAGATAGCTATCTGTGATTTGTGCTTCCGGCTTCATGATCAGGTTGCCTTTGTAGTCAATCATGGATTTATCAAACATTGCCGAGCGAATGTAATAGTAGGCGTTGGTGTTTCGAACAGAGTGATTTGAAATGGTTTCAAATGGAAATGTTTCCTCATCGCGTGCTAGGATTATTGCGATGAATGTGACTTTGGAGTTTTCACCTTCGAGATGAAAATTTAGTTTTTGGATTTCCGACCACCCCTTGGTTAACAGGGCAACCAGTGTTAATTCGGCATTTTGTTTTATGACAATGTCGCTGGTTTGAATTTGGCCAACTGTGATTGTTTGGGTTTGGTCTATTGTTAACTCTTTTGGGAGTGTTTGATGGTGCTTGTGTGTTGTGATGTTGGTTCTTGCGATTGTCATGGTTTAGTGTTGTTCTTATCCAACTGATCCGGTCATTTCAAGTTCGAGTAGTCTGTTTAACTCTAATGCGTATTCCATTGGTAATTGTTTGATGATTGGTTTAGCGAAACCGTTTACGATTGTGCTTGCCGCCTCTTCCTCTGATAACCCCCTCGACATGAGGTAAAACAATTGTTCTTCTCCGATTTTTGCTACTGTTGCTTCGTGAGCAATTGCGACATTTTCTTCCTCTATTTTCATGGTTGGGTATGTGTCAGATCTGGAATTTTCGTCTAAAAGGAGTGCATCACACGCAATGTGGCTTTTTACGTTGTGGCATCCTTTGTTCACTTTGAGTAAGCCACGATAAGTGCCCCTGCCACCTGCTTTGGAGATAGATTTTGAAACTATTTTTGAGCTTGTGTTTGGAGCGGCATGTACTATTTTTGCACCTGCGTCCTGGTGCTGATTGGCACCTGAGAATGCCAGGGATTGGATTTCTCCGCGTGCGCCTTCTTCCATCAAAAATACTGCCGGGTATTTCATGGTCAGCTTTGATCCGAGATTGCAGTCCAGCCAGAACATTTCAGCATTCTTATATGCGAAGGCACGTTTGGTTACCAGGTTGTATACGTTTGTGGACCAGTTTTGTAGAGTTGTATATTGAACTCGAGCTCCTTTCTTTACGATGATTTCTACTACCGCCGAATGAAGCGAGTCGGTGGAATAGGTTGGTGCTGTGCAACCCTCTATGTAGTGTACCGAGCTGTCTTCGTCTGCGATTATTAGTGTGCGTTCAAATTGCCCCATGTTTTCCGCGTTGATGCGGAAGTATGCCTGTAGCGGGAGGTCAAGGTGTACACCTTTTGGAATGTAGATGAATGATCCGCCCGACCAAACTGCAGTATTTAATGCTGCAAATTTATTGTCTGTAGCCGGAATAATCTTGCCAAAATATTCTTCAAAGAATTCCGGATATTTTTGTAATGCTATGTCTGTAGATTCAAATATAACGCCTTTGTCGGCAAGCTCTTTATGAAGAGAATGATATACCACCTCTGATTCGAATTGGGCTCCGGAACCACTCAAGAATTTGCGTTCGGCTTCCGGAATACCCAGTTTTTCGAAAGTGTCTTTGATTTCCTCCGGAACATCATTCCAGTTTGTTTTGGCTTTATCCTGTGGCTGTAGATAATAATGAATATTGTCGAAATCAATTCCCGAAAGATCTCCCCCCCAGGTTGGCATAGGCTTCTTGTAGAAAATTCCTAATGATTTTAGTCGTAGATCCAGCATCCATTTTGGCTCGTTTTTTCGATTTGAGATATCGCGAACAACTTTTTCACTTAGGCCTTTTTCTGCTTTAAACACGGCTTTGCTATCGGTCTTGAAGCCAAACTTATATTGATCAAGAGTGTCTGAGATTATATTTTTGGTTTGTGTAGGTACGGACATGGTAGTTTAATTTACAATTTTCAATTTTCGTTTTCAATTTACAATTTTACAATTTTCAAATTGTTCATAACCTGTTTTCTCCAATTCATGTGCTAATTCCGGGCCACCCGATTTTGCTATCTTGCCATCTGAAATTACGTGAACAAAATTCGGCTCAATATAGTCCAAAATCCTTTGGTAATGAGTTACGAGCAAGACTCCTGAGTTTGTCTTTTCAAAAGTGTCTTTTATGCCTTTTGCGACTATCTTAAGTGCGTCAATATCGAGACCTGAATCTATTTCATCCAATAGTGAAATTTTGGGTTTAAGAATTGCCATTTGTGCTATTTCCGCGCGCTTTCTTTCTCCCCCGGAAAAGCCTTCATTTACTGATCGTCCAATGAATTTATGGTCCATTTTTAGCAGATCGAGATTTTCTTTCATTGTCCCCATAAATTCTACAGGACCGATGGTTTGGCCGTCCTTGTTGTGAGATTTAATCTGAGCATTTTTGGCTAGGCGCAAAAAGTTTCCCAGGGTTACTCCTGCTATTTCCATAGGATGTTGAAAGCCAAGGAATAAACCGAGGTTTGCTCTTTCGTTTGGCTCTAAGTCTAAAATGTCTATTCCATTTAGGCTTGCAGACCCTTTTGTTACTTCATATTTTGGGTGTCCCATTAACACTTTGCAAAGCGTGCTCTTTCCCGATCCGTTTGGGCCCATCACGGCATGGATCTCACCTGAATTAATGATTAGAGATATTCCTTTAAGAATTTCTTTACCTTCAACTTTGGCATGAAGGTCTTTTATTACCAGAGTGCTTGATGGCGCTGCTGTTTGGCCTTCGATTGCAGAATGTTGTCTTGTGCTGTTTGTCATGATAAATGGGACTAAATGGTCAGTTTACAAAACCCACATATTGTGGGCTTATAATGTATAGAAAAAGCTTTCTTAAGTCAATTCTAAACTGTTGTTGATTTGTTTTTGTAACGCATAGGCGCTAAGTTAGTTTTATAGAACCTATAACTTAAATTGTTAAAATGAACAGCAAAAAATTTCTATCGGGTTTTATGTTGACCATGTTTTTATTTAGTACTTCATCTTTT
>JAQBYK010000110.1 GCA_027622635.1 bacterium | reverse complement strand
TCACTCGCTACATCAATATCTCGGTTATCTACATGTTAATTTTCGGAATCATATACTTCTTCCAAGAAAAACATTTCAAATTTTCAAAAAAGAACATATTGACAATAATTCTCCTCTCAATTCCTCTAATCCTACTAAAACATTCTCCAATCAAGCACTCTCTCAACATGGACATTTCACATTACTATTACACCGGCATCGGCTTCATTAATTCCAAGGGATTCCTCAGCCCATACTTTATTCCAATTTGCGGACTATTCCTTATCCTCCTGATTTTTGAGAAAAAACGCACACTAACAATACTTTTCACAACTGCGTTCATCATCAATTCTTTTATGCTTTTTAAATGGGAACAGGGGTTTTCACACGATGAATACGATGACAGGTCCTGGAAATACTTTGCTGACACTCAGGTCAACATCCTCTTCATACAGCCACTTGACAGTCCAACACTTACTTACGGCAAAATCCGTACACTTACAAATAACAAAGCTGATATAACCTTCCAGCCATACATAGAATTAAGCGCTATCCAGGACTACGACTACATAATTACCAACAACGACATTCCACTAAAAATTATCGGATATACAAACTATTTTGAAAGAATCTATCAAATTCAAGACAACTAATGAAACAAGAAGATTATCTGGAGACAATTTATGAGTTAAGCCTGAAAAACGAGAATGTTAGGATTTCTGATGTTGCAAAAGCTCTCGATCTTTCCAAACCTTCAGTCACTCAAATGATTCAACGACTGGACAAGGATGGATGTGTAATCTACAAACCATACTCAACTCTAAAACTAACCACAAAAGGAAAAACAATCGGGAAGAAAATTGCTTCTCGGCATGAGGTTCTGGCAGAATTTTTTGATCTACTTGGCATTCCTGAAAACATACAGGAAAAAGACATTCATGGGATAGAGCATCATCTAAGCTCGATAACAAAAGAGAAAATAAAAGAACTTACGATTTATCTAAAAAAGAACAAATACAAAAATTGACTAAAGCGCATAATCTTGGTATAAAAAGAATCCATGAAAATCCTAAAATTTGGGGGAACATCTGTAGGCTCACCCGAAAGAATTCAAAAAGTAATTGAGATTGTTAAAGGATACAAGGATATTGCGGTAGTAGTATCGGCTTTTGGAGGAGTCACAAACAAACTGATAGACCTAAGCCATATTGCAGCTCAAGGTGATCCGGAATACAAGAAGGCATTCCAAGAAATAGAGAAACAGCATATAGATGCAGCCAAAAAGTTAATCAACCCACACACAAAAGCTTTGAAAGAAGTACGGTCAACTCTCAAAGAACTCGAAGAAATACTCCACGGAATCTACCTCATCAAAGAAGTATCTAAACGCACTCTTGATCTTATAATGAGCTTTGGCGAAAGACTTAGTGCATACATAATTGCAGAAAGCCTAAACGTAGAATTTTTAGACTCAAGAAAACTAATCAAGACAGACGAAAATTTTGGATATGCAAAAGTCCAAATGGAAAAGAGTTACAAAAACATCCGGGACTATTTTGACAAACATAAAAAACTCCAGATCATAACCGGATTCATCGCAACAACAGACCTAAATGAAACTACCACACTTGGTCGGGGAGGATCCGATTACACGGCATCCCTTTTTGCCGCAGCACTAAAGGCGGAAGAAATAGAAATATGGACTGATGTTGATGGAATAATGACTGCGGATCCACGCAAAGTAAAAAAGGCATTCTCCCTGCCAAACATAAGCTACCTGGAAGCAATGGAGATGTCTCATTTTGGCGCAAAGGTTATTCATCCACCAACAATGCAACCGGCTCTTAGTCAGAAGATCCCAATCAGAATTAAAAACACACTTAATCCAAACTTTGAAGGATCAGTCATAAGCAATCAAAAAAGTACAGGAGAACATCCAATAAAAGGCATCTCATCCATCAGCAAAGTTGCATTACTTAGACTTGAAGGAAGCGGAATGATAGGTGTAGCGGGAGTATCCAAAAGGCTTTTTGAATCATTAGCCGGCAAAGACATTAGCGTAATCCTTATCAGCCAAGCCTCCTCCGAACACTCAATATGTTTTGCGATAGACGAAAAATCAGTAGATGAGGCCAAAAAAGTAATTGAGCAACAATTCGCTCTAGAGATTCAGGCAAAACAAGTGAGACCGGTATCGGTAGAAAATGACGTATCAATCGTTGCTGTAGTTGGAGAAAATATGCGCAAATCCCCAGGCGTTTCAGGGAAACTCTTTCAATCTCTGGGTAAAAACGGCATAAACATTATCGCAATAGCTCAAGGCTCTTCAGAGTTAAATATTTCAATAGTAATTTCAAGTAAAGATGATTCAAAGGCCTTAAACGCAATCCATGAAGAATTCTTCCTCTCAGATATACATACACTAAATTTATTCCTAATCGGCACAGGACTAATTGGATCAACCTTGCTTGATCAAATTAAAAATCAATCACAGCGACTACTTAGAGATCAACACTTGGAAATAAAAATCATCGGCTTGGCAAACAGCAAAAAAATGCTTTTCGAAGAAGAGGGAATTAAAATCGATAATTGGCAAAACAGCTTAGAACAAGCCAAAGAGAAATCAGACATAAAAGGATTCATAAACAAAATAAAAGACCTGAATCTTCCAAACAGTGTCTTTGTTGACTGCACTTCAAGCGAGGAAGTTGCTAAAGAATATCAGGAAATACTAAAAAATAGCATATCCATAGTCACCCCAAATAAAAAAGCCTGCTCGGCAAAAATTGAAGAATACTTAAAACTCAGCCTTACAGCCTCAAACTCAAATGCAAAATTTCTTTTTGAAACTAACGTAGGTGCCGGCCTTCCGGTTTTAAGCACATTAAACGACCTAATGAACAGCGGAGATCAGATCCTAACAATCGAAGCGGTACTATCCGGCACTTTAAGCTACATATTTAATTCATTCACGGGAGAGAAATCATTCTGTGAAGTAGTAAAAGAAGCAAAAGAAAAAGGCTACACAGAACCGGACCCCAGAGATGACCTTAACGGACTGGATGTAGCCAGAAAGCTATTAATTCTTGCTCGAGAAAGTGGCCACCTACTGGACATAGAAGACATAAAAGTCGAAAACCTGGTCCCTGAAAATTGCCGTAAAGCAAAAAGCGTAGAAACATTTTTTGAAGAATTAGAGAAATCTGAAGACTACTTTTCAAATAAACTAGCAGATGCAAAAGCAGAGAATAAGAAACTATGCTACATAGCAACTTTACAGGGCAATAAGGCAAAAGTATCTCTTAAGACTATTGCACAAGATCACCCATTCTACAATTTATCCGGATCTGACAATATCGTATCTTTCACGACAAACAGATATTCAGGCACACCTTTAGTAGTTAAAGGACCGGGCGCCGGTGCACAAGTTACTGCAGCCGGCGTATTTGCAGATATACTCAAAATTTCAAACACATCTTTTGATCGCAAACTAATGCGCGCATCTTTCCTACAAAAAATCAAAAACAAAAACCTGCAAATCAGCCTTATCGGTATGTCCAATATAGGCAAAACCTTCTGGTCAAAACGTCTAACCAAACTTGGATTTAAGCACATTTGTTGTGACGATCTCATAGAAAAAATGTTGGAACCGGTTTTAAAAGAAAGAGGATACAGAGGCCTCAAAGACGTAGCCAAATGGCTGGGCCACCCTTACGAAAAACAATTCAAGGAAAATCAGAATAAATATATGCAATTGGAGAACAATGTAATGAAAGATATCTTTCATAAGATGCAATCACCAAGAAAGAATATCGTGATAGACACAACCGGCAGCGTAATTTACACAAGCAAAGAAAATCTTGAAAAACTAAAAAACAACA
>JAQBYK010000109.1 GCA_027622635.1 bacterium | reverse complement strand
TATCGGTATTCCTTTTTTACCTTTTTTCTGCTATAATTAGTGGATTTACTAAAAAAAAGTTGAATGGATCCATCAGAAAACAGTAGTGATTTGTATATTAATGGGAAAAAAATAAACATTTCTCTTGATAGGCTGATCGCCATATTAGAGTCAGTCAGGAAAAATTTACCAAAAGCCCTGGAATCCGTTGAGCAAGGTGAGGAAGAATCCGAGATGGATAATTTATTAAATGAGCTAAATAACCTCTAGATCATGTCCCCTGAAAGATTTGAACCAGCTGAGATGGAAAGTCCCGTGCCCAAAGGGCAGGAGTCCAAGGATAAGATGGATCAGCCCGGTGGTGTTGAGAGTAATGATAAGATGGACGTATCCGAGTCTAAGGATAAAAAACCTTCTCTTGAAAATGCTAAAATTGCGCTTAAGCAACTTGCAGAATTGGTTGGTAGATTTACGGATGGCCAACCTAAGCGAGCTGAAAAAATGGCAAGTAACACAAAGTATAGAGAGAAAGTACTAACGGCTTTAAGCTCAATGATACTCGATGAAATGGCAAAAGGAGGACAGCCCCTCACAAAAGCTGAAACAAATGCTGTAAATACAATTGTTAGAGCAGTCATCGATGGTAAATTCGACCTATCTTCCCGTGTGGAGGGGAAGCAATCTTCCCCAAGTGGGCAACCCAAAATGGCTGAACAACCCCAGATGGCTGAACAACCCCAGATGGCTGAACAACCTCAAATGGCTGAACAACCTGCAGCACCAGCAGCGAAAGCTGCTGAAGCTACGCCGACTGCTGAACCTGCTGCTGAAGCGCCACAAGCAATGATGAACTCTGTAATGACGGCATTACGTGAAGGGGCCCGCATTTCTCCTGAACAGAAAACATATCTTGCAAAGTTATGTATTCAGGATGGCAAATTAAATGGAAAAGGGCAAAACCTTTTAAAAAGGTTCAATCTTCCCTTAAACTTTAGGAGATTGAACCCTGCTTTTGCGATGCAGAAGGTTCGAACGGCCCGTCAAATTCTAGACTTTTCTCAAGATGTATCAATTCCAGTTTCCGAGCAGGATGTAGTTAAAGCTTTGCAGGGATAACTCTATTTCGCCCTCTTTCTATCTGTTTCCTTTAAAAGTTTTTTTCTAAGCCTTACTTGAGTTGGTGTGATTTCAGCGTATTCATCTCCCTTTATGTATTCAATGGCGCTTTCAAGGCCCATTGGAATTAGAGCGGTTAGACTTAAGGCTTCATCATTCCCGGATGACCTAACGTTAGTAAGCTTTTTATTCTTAATTGGATTTACAACCAAATCATTTCCCTGATTGTGTTCACCTATAATCATTCCTTCATACACTTCTGTTGCTGGACCAATAAATAGCGGTCCCCTTTCCTGTAATTTCCAAAGAGAATATGCCATCGTTGAACCATTTTCACCTGAAATCAGAGATCCAACTGTGCGCTTCTCAATCTCTCCAACATAAGGTATATATCTATCAAATGAATGGTATAAAGTCCCCTCTCCTCTGGTTAAAAGTAAGAATACTCCACGAAAACCCAGTAGTCCACGAGTTGGAACCTCAAATTCCAACAAAGTATTTCCATTTTCAGATTTAACATTTTGCATAACTCCTTTTCTGCGACCCAATGCCTCAATGACCGTTCCTGACATTTCATCAGGAACATTAATCACTACATTCTCTAAGGGCTCCTGTTTTACTCCATCAATCTCCTGCATAATCACTTGAGGCTGAGATATCTGCAATTCAAAGCCTTCTCTTCTCATTGATTCGATTAACACGGCAATATGCATTTCGCCGCGTCCAAACACCTTAATTGCGTCGCTTCCTTCCACAGGCTCAAGACGGAGACCCACATTCGTCTCCATTTCTTTATCTAATCGATCTTTTATGTGTCTGCTTGTAACAAATTTACCTTCACGTCCGGCAAATGGAGAGTCATTTACCATGAATTCAATTGCCAGTGCTGGTGGATCAACTTTAATTGCCGGTAGAGCCTCCACATTTGGGTCATCCGTAATTGTTTCTCCTACATATATCTCCGGCAAACCGGACACCGCAACCATATCTCCGGCCCTGGCTTCCTCCTCCTCCACCTTATCCATTCCTTCAAAAGTAAATATTTTAGAAACTTTACCACTGTATTTTTCACCATCCGCCTTAATCACTGTTACTTGTTGATTGGCCTTAAGCACGCCTTCATAAACCCTTCCGATGGCTATTCTTCCTAGGAAATTGTCGTATTTAAGAGTTGCGGGTTGCATTCTAAAGGCTGTCTCGGTATTGCTCTGTGCAGGTTTAACGTGTTCGAAAATGAAATCGATTAACGGCTCAATATCCTTTTTTGCATCTGTGAGCTCCTTAATTGCAATGCCTTCTCTCGCAATCGTATAAATATATGGGAAATCCAATTGTTCGTCAGTCGCCCCCAGTGTCGCGAATAGATCAAAAGTAAGGTCCACAACTTCATCCGGCCTTGCCATTGGCTTATCAATCTTGTTGATTACAACCAATACATTGTGTCCAAGTTCAAGAGATTTCTTAAGAACGAACTTAGTCTGCGGCATAGGACCCTCATATGCATCGACTACCAAAATTACGGCATCTACAGTTCTGAGTACGCGTTCAACTTCAGATCCAAAATCCGCATGCCCTGGGGTATCAACAATGTTTAATTTTTTCCCGCCGTGGGTGATTGCCGCATTTTTAGCATAAATAGTAATTCCTCTCTCTTTCTCCTGGTCATTACTATCCATAGCCCTCTCATCAATGCCTTTATGATCATTGAAGTTGTCGCTAGCTCTTAGTAATGCATCGACCAATGTTGTTTTTCCATGATCTACATGGGCTACTATTGCAACGTTGTATATATCCATATTATTTTTAAATAAAATCCCGAAAGACTTTAACCTGAAAAGATTAAATTAACAACTTAGAATCTTCTACGGAATCTTTTGTGATTGCGGGGACCTCCTCTCCTCCTTGAAGAATTATTTGATGAGGGCATGTGCCCATTGCTTTGTTTCTCCACATTAGAGTTTAAGTCGATGGCATCCTTGTAATGATCCAGAAACCTATTGAATTCTTCCGAGACAAACTTTTTAATCAATTCCTCCCTGTCCATGCTTTCGAATTTTTTGTTGATCACATCTAAATATTTTCCGATTTGAGCTTCGTTCACATAAACATTGCAAATCTTATCTACAAGACTGAATAATTGTTTCTCGCAAATATTTTGACCACTTGGAATCTTGCCTTGTTCAAATGGTTTTCCTATTTTTCTTTCCAAATCTCTAATTTTAAATTTCTCACGCATGTTTACGATAACTATTGATATACCCGAGTTACTTGCTCTGCCTGTACGTCCACTTCGGTGAAGATATGCATCTCCACTTTCCGGAAGATTGTAATTGATCACATGAGTTAATCCGCTCACATCGATACCTCTTGCTGCCACATCAGTCGCAACGAGCAGTTGCACTTTTTTACTCTTAAACCGATTCATCGCGTGAATCCTTTGTTCTTGAGATATCTCGCCATGAATCGCTTCTGCGGAATAGTGATCCTGTATCAATTTATCAGCGACTTGCTGGGTTTCTATCCTCGTTCTACAAAATATTATGCCATGGATGTCCGGGTTGATATCCGCTATACGCCTTAAAGCCTGATAACGATCTTTCTCGTGAACAACGTAGAAAAAATGTTGCACATTGTCTGCTCCTTTATTCTTGTCTCCGACCGTTATCTCATCCGGGTTTTTCATATAATTATTTGCAATTCTTCGGACAGGCTGATTCATCGTAGCTGAGAAAAGCAAAACCTGTTTCTCAATTGGCATTGTTTCAAGGATTGCATCTAATTCTTCCTTAAATCCCATATTTAGCATTTCGTCAGCTTCATCCAGAACAAGCCATCTTATATTTTCTACTTTA
>JAQBYK010000108.1 GCA_027622635.1 bacterium | reverse complement strand
GTATTTAGTTTTTTACATAACATGTCAGATTCCCAAAATTTATCAGATTTAATAAAAAAACATTCGAGAGAAGTTAGAACGTTTAAGCCTAATGAGGTTGTTGAAGGAACAATTGTTTCAATTGATAGAAAATACGTTTTAGTAGACATAGGAGCTAAGTCAGAAGGTATGATTCCTAGCGAGGAATTAAAACTTCTTTCAGATAAAAATGTTAAAGTTGGACAGAAAATTACTTCCAGTGTTGTACAGCCTGAGAATAGACAAGGAAATCTTATCCTTTCTCTTAAAAAAGCAAAATCACAATATAATTGGTCTTCGCTCGAAGATGTTTTTGAATCCGGTGAGCCGATCGAAGTTACTGTAATTGATTATTTAAAGGGTGGTTTAATTGTTGACGCTACTGGCCAAAGGGGTTTTGTTCCAATTAGCCATTTGAATCGCGTCCATTTTGAGCAATTTAATGTTGCGATGGCGGAAGGTGCAAATTCAGAATCGGCACAAACATTAGGTGGACTAAAAGGATCTACAATTGAAGTTAAAGTAATTGAGATTAATATCGAAAAAAATCGCTTAGTAATGTCTGAAAAAGAAGTTATGTCTCCAGAAGAAATGGCATCTAAAGATAAAAGATTAGCCGAAGTTAAAGATGGTGACATTATCGATGGTACAGTTTCAACTGTTTTGCCATATGGGGTTTTGGTTGATCTTGGCGGAGTTGATGGACTTGTTCATATTTCTGAAATCGCATGGGAAAAGGTTTCTGCTCCAAAAGATTATTATAAGCCAGGTGATTCGATAAAAGTGAAAATTATTGGTAAAGATGATGACAAAATCGCGCTTTCTGTAAAGGAATTAAAAGATAATCCATGGAATAAAGTTGAAGATCGTTATCCTCTTGGAAAGCGTGTAAAGGCAACTGTTTCAAAGGTTGTGCCATTTGGTGCTTTTATAGAACTTGAACCAGGCCTTGATGGATTAATTCATATATCTGAAACGGTCGGACCACTTAATGTTGGGGATGAAGTCGAAGCGGTAGTAGTAAATGTAGATTCTAGGGAAAGAAAACTCGCATTGAGCATAAGACAGATTGAAGATTCCAAGATATACAGGTAGACTTAAACTTAATGGATAATAAAGATATATTAGATAGGCTATCAGCCCGAAGTTTTGGGCTTTTGATAGGTTTAAACCCTGATTTTGCTGATATGAAAAGTGTAAGGGCTGGTGATGTAATTTCCCTTATTTCAAGAAAGTGACGAAATTGCGAATGTTTTTCGTGATTTAAAAATTTCCCCAAAATCCAGAAAAAGAGTAGATATATCTCAGTGGGTTTTAAATGCTTATAGTGAAGCATATGTCAGCGACTCGGATACTGTGGAAATCCAGCATTTGATGCTTTCTTTGCTTCTTGGTATTGATGTAGAAAAATACTACATTGCAAAAAGAAGAGTAAATCTGTCATTGCAAACTTCTAGGCAAACAGGCTTTGATAAATATATTGAGAATTACACAGAATTAGCTAAGAAATCTAAAGAAGCAACTTTTATTGGAAGAAACAAAGAACTGACGCATCTTATTGTAAATCTTTCAACTCCGAACGGAAAACCTTCTTTGCTAATAGGCGGAGCAGGCTCGGGAAAGACTAGTTTAATGTTTGAATTATCTAAACGAATTGTTAAAGGTGATGTTCCCGATGTGCTACTAAATTCGAGGGTATTAAGAGTCAGATTATCGAATTTGATAAATTCGTTGCCAATGGACAACGGGGCCTTTCAAAGTGGTTTATTATCTAGTATTTTTTCAAGTATTTCTGAAGTCGATAAGGATAAGTATCAGAAAACTATATTATTTTTTGATGACTTAAATTATGGAGTTAACTTTTTTGTTGGGATTGAATCAGCTAACTCTTCTGCGGATGTTATTTTTGTTGGAGCAGCCAGAGACGATAATAACGAGAAGTTTTGGGATAGTCCGGTTTCAAAGATGTGGAATGTCGTTTTTCTTGATGAGCAAGATGACAGTGAAGTCCGTGATATCTTAATAAAACATGGGAAAACGTTAGAAAAAAAATATCAAGTGAAGTTTTCGCTTGATTCTATAAATAAGGTTTTAGAACTGACAAAAGTTGATCTATCGGGTGATTCAACTCCTGGAGGTGCAATGAAAATGATGGATTTATTGTGTACATATAAAAAATATGTTTCTAATCAGTCAGATGCTGAGACAGAGACATTGGTGGAAGTTTTAGAAGCTATTGATGTAGATACATTTTTTAATGGCGCTTCCACTAGTTTAAAAGATGGTTTATCAACGACAAAAATTCTAAATAATAAGCTTGATACACTTGAGAGTGCGATAAGCAGGGAAATTATTGGCCAGGATAAAGCAATTTCGACGCTTGTTAGTGCTTTAACTGTTTCAAGTTTAAAGCTTCAAAGTGAACCACGTCCAGTTGGAGTGTATTTATTTCTAGGCCCAACTGGTGTTGGAAAAACACAATTATCTAAAGTTTTGGCGAGACAATTATTTGGTTTTAGAGATGGTAGTAAACGCCAACCTGATAAATTCCTAAGAATAGATATGACTGAGTTTTCTGAAAAACATTCAGTTTCAAAACTATTTGGAGCGCCTCCTGGTTATATTGGATATGATGATGGAGCATCTTTGAGCGATTTTGTCTTAGAGAATCCTAATTGTGTGGTTTTGTTTGATGAAATTGACAAGGCTCATCCAGATGTATTGAATTCCTTGCTACATATTATGGATGAGGCTGAAATACGGGGCAGTTCAGGTGATATTGTTTCATTCGAAGAGGTAATAATACTAATGACGAGCAATCACGGTGCAGGTTTAATAAACAAAGATGGAATTGGGTTTTCGAATGATAATAAGAACAATTGGCAAAAAGATTTGAAGACCTATCTAAAAAAACATCTAAAACCCGAATTTTTAAATCGATTCGATGAGATAATTATATTTGAGCCTTTGGAAGATGAAGCTATGCTGAAAATTATTAACGGCATGATAGCGCCAGTTATCAAAAGCTTAATGACAAGGGAAATCACTTTGAGGGTTTCTGTCGAGGTTAAGAAATATCTTGTTAAAAAGGCAGATAAAGAATACGGTGCTAGAGAATTACGTCGTGTTTTAAATAGGGATCTCGTAGATCCGGTTTCAAGAATGTTATTTTTAGATTCAAAGATTTCTAATATAAAAGTTTCATTGAAAAGTAATAAGCTAATTTTCACATAGTTTTAATTTTATGCCATCAAACGTTAAGGAAATTTTTGTTTGTAGAGATTGTGGATATGAATCTTCAAGATGGGAGGGACAGTGCAGGTCTTGTAATGCATGGAATTCGTATGAGCAGTCAAGTTTTGTTTCGACTGGGCCAAAATCTGCAAGGTCAAGAGCTCAGTCTAAATCCACCAAAAAGCTTTCAGAAATAAGCACTTCTTCGTATAGTAGAATCACGACTGGTATTCCAGAGCTTGATAGAACACTCGGTGGAGGCTTAGTTGCTGGCCAAGTTGTTCTTTTGGGCGGAACTCCAGGCATCGGAAAATCCACATTGTTATTGCAGCTTGCGGGTCTATTTGACGACAAAGTTCTATATATTTCAGGAGAAGAGTCAGATTCTCAAATCGCGCTTAGGTCAAAAAGGCTTGGGGTTGATAGCGAAACTGTTGATATCATTTCGTCAAACTTTATACAAGACGCCTTGTCGCATACTGGTTATAAACTTTTAATCGTGGATTCAATTCAAGTTATGGAGAGTGAAGATGTTCCATCTCGGTCTGGTTCAGTTACGCAGGTTCGTGAATGTGCCGCAAGAATTATAAGCAGTGCGAAATCAAATGGCTATGCTGCGATAATTGTTGGACATATAACAAAGGAAGGTGCCATTGCGGGGCCCAAAATACTTGAACACATGGTTGATACTGTTTTATATCTTGAAGGTGATAAATCACATCTTTTCAGAATGTTAAGAGTGCATAAAA
>JAQBYK010000107.1 GCA_027622635.1 bacterium | reverse complement strand
AGGTTTTGAATGCTATGATTGAAAGTATTGGGCTTAGCCGTGAGCAGGTATTTATTACGAATGTGGTTAAGTGTCGTCCTCCAAATAATAGAGATCCTATGCCTAAGGAGGTCGAGTCTTGTTGGCCATATCTGGAAGCTCAGATAAAACTGATCAAACCTAAACTTATCGTTACCTTGGGGAGACATTCGATGGATAGATTCTTGCCGGGTTTGAAAATTTCGCAGGTTCACGGTCAGGCAAAAAGGGTCAATGGGATATGGCAGGAGCGCCAGACTTTTCTACCTCTTTATCATCCTGCCGCTTCGTTGTATGATCCAAGAAAGAAGGAAACTCTTTTTGAAGATTTTAAAAAAATTCCCTTAATTTTAAAAAAGCTGGATGACTCATCATAGATATATAGGAATTATTTCCGGATGTGGCTTAATTGCCTGGATAGCGTGGTTTCTGGTTATCACTAAACTCTCTCCTTATGAAAGTTTGGGATTAAGCCTTACTTTGTTTTTTCTTACTTTTTTTATTGCTTTGAGTGCAACTTTTACTTCCCTTGGTTTTTATTTTAGAGTTTGGTTATTTAAGAATGAGATATTTTATAAACACATAAATGTTTCACTTCGGCAGGGAGTTTTTCTAAGTCTAATAGCGATCTTTTGCATGGTTTTCCAAATGATGAGACTACTTAATTGGTGGTCAGGGCTTTTACTTGTCTCTATTGCCGTACTTTTGGAGTTTTACTTTTCGGCCAGAGATTCTGAATTTTCTTGATCTTCCGATAATTCCAATTCAAAGTATTTGTGATGACTTAAGATTTTTATATTTGAAAGCGGCCACCATACTACCCAGGCTTTTCCTCTGATCTCACTCTTTTCTACAAAAGCTTCGTCCGGGTTGTTTTTGCAATCTAAATCAATCTCATTCCTGAAACATGTTCTGGCATCTCTGCTGGAATTGCGGTTGTCTCCCATGAGAAAATATTTGTCCTCGGGGACATTGAACACGTTGAAATCGCTAAAGTATGATTTTGTGTTTCCTCTGTTTGTTGAGTTTAAATATGTTTCTTTAAGTTTTACGTCGTTTATGTATACATCTCCCTCTTTTATCTCAAGCGTGTCTCCCGGTACTCCTATAATGCGCTTTATGAAATATTTGTCTTCTGTTCCGGGGGATTTAAAGACTACGACATCTCCTCTCTCCGGATCATTAAATACATATGTGGCTTCATTAATAATGATTTTTTCTCCATAGCCCGATTTGCATTCTCCATCAATATAATTAAGTGTATCGCACATAGATGAACCGGATACATCAAAGGGCGCGATGATCCAGTTTTGGATTACTAAGACCAGAATTATTATAATAGCTATATTGATTCCGAGGTCTAGAAGCCAGAGTAATATTTTTTTCTTCTTTTCTTCCATGGCTCAAGCATTATAATGTAAGTGTTATGAAAAAAATACGTGATTATTTATACAGGAATTATTTGGAGGATGGTGAAAAGATATTAGACACTGCGCATGCCCATATTATTATATTGAAATTCTCCATGGCTAAGCCTATGTTTTTTGGGGTGATTATTCCTGTTCTGATATATCTGATATTTCCTATTCCTCAGGTTGCCCTTGTTGCCGGTATATGGGTGCTTGTTGGGGTCTATGGTCTTATTATGTCTTTTCTTGATTGGTATTACGATGTTTGGTTGATTACCGATCAAGGTGTTGTTTCTATTACAAGGAATGGATATTTTGATATGACTACGCAGAGGATGGATTATCATTTGATTGATGATATTTCTTATCAGGTTAAGGGGTTTTTGGCTACAATGCTTAATTTTGGTGATATTACTTTAGACAAATTGGTTGCTCGTAATGCGATGGTTCTGAAGGAAGCCGCAAATCCTAAGAGGCTTGAGAGACTGATTTCCAAATACAAGGAGAAATATGTGACTGAGAAAACTATGCATGATCATAATGAACTTAAGAGTTTACTTGCCGAAATGATTACTTCTCATGCAAGTACTAACAAAAAATAGCTTATGTCTCTTTGGTTGACCTTTGTTTTGATATTCTTTGCTCTGACTTTTGTTTTGATGCTTTGGGTTTTTATAAAGACTCGAACTTCTAAGAAATTCTCTTCGGGTGACCAAAAATATATTAAATCTCATTGGAGTCGAATTGTTAATGGTGATGACTTGAAGCACTCAGTAATGGACGCGGATAAATTGTTGGATTATGCTCTTAAGGCTAAAGGATTTGAGGGGTCGCTTGGAGAGAAGTTGAAGCTTGCCGGTCCACGTTTTTCTGATTTGAATGGGATTTGGAGCGCGCATAAACTTCGAAATAGAATTGCTCATGAAATGGGTGATATCAGTAAGGGGGATGGTGAGCGTGCTCTGAAGTCATTCAGGCGAGCACTACATGATTTAGGCGCAAAATTATGATTATAGGTATATGTGGAAAAATAGCTTCCGGAAAATCCGAGGTTTTGAAAGTTCTGGCTAAACGTGGTTATTACTGTATTGATGCTGATGATATTGTTCATTCTTTGTATAAGAAAGGGGGAGTTGGAGCCAAGAAGGTTTCGGCCTACTTTGGTCGAAAATTTTTGAATAAGGATGGTTCGGTGAATAGAGCTAAGTTGAGGGATGAAGTATTTATGAATGATGATGAGCGCAAATACTTGGAAAATTTGATCCATCCGGAGGTTTACGGCGAGATTGAGCTATTATTGAAACGCACCAGAAAGCGAAAAATAGCTATTGAAGCTGTATATTTTGATGTGGATTTTTTGAATGATTTTGTAGATGAGCTTTGGTGGGTGGAGAGGCCGAGGGAGGATATACTTAAGGTTTTGGTGGAAGAACGTGGATTTGACAGTGAATTAGCAGAGAAAGTGATTGATTTGATTGAGAAGCCGGAAAAAGTGGATTTGGTGATCGAGAATGATGGCTACACTCTGATGATGATCAATAAAAAAACGCCCGATGACTAGGCGATTTTCATGATTCGTACTGTACTGGTGAGGTTGTCTACGGACCGGAATGAAATTCTTTACTCGCAACCCTCATTCACAGTATCTACGACCATTGGTACATTAACAGTATTCTCATATGAAAGTCAAGGGGTTCTGCCTTTAACCAGAGCAGAAATCATTTTTCCGTCAACCTTTTGCAATTGCTACAGTTTAACTTTTCAATCAGAATGATTGCATGAAAAGAAGAAATGTATTTAAGTTAGTATTTGCAATTTTGATCTGTCAGGCAGCTGGCATAGTAGGGTCATTCTTTACAGCTCCATCCATTTCCGGGTGGTATTCTACCTTAAATAAGCCTTCATTTAATCCACCTAGTTGGATTTTTGGTCCGGTCTGGATATTATTATATCTACTTATGGGGGTCGCACTTTATCTTATTTTGGTGGATAGGAAAAAGGATAGAAGTGTAGCGCTTTGGTTATTTGGTATTCAACTTGTGCTCAATAGTGTGTGGTCGATAATATTTTTTGGTTTACATAATCCATTTTACGCATTGATCGAACTGGTAATACTTTGGATAGCAATTGTTCTCACTGTCTGGAAGTTCTGGAAAATCAATGTGAAGGCAGGGTCTTTGCTTCTTCCTTATATTGTCTGGGTGACATTTGCAATGCTCCTGAATTATTCAATCTGGCAGCTTAATTTGTAAAATGCTAAATTATTCATATGGAATTCGAAGCAGTTATCGGTTTGGAAATTCACGCGCAGGTCTCAAGTAAGACTAAGATGTTCTGTCGCTGTGATAATGATTCTTGGGACAAGGAGCCCAATGTCAACGTTTGTCCTGTTTGCATGGGTTTTCCTGGGCAACTTCCGGTTGTTAACAAGGTCGCTGTTGAGAAGGGTATAAAAGCCGCATTGGCACTTAACTGTAATATTCCCGAAACCAGTAAATTTGATCGCAAGAACTATTTTTATCCGGACAGCCCCAAAGGGTTTCAGATTTCCCAGTTTGATGAGCCTGTATCTGAAAAGGGATGGGTTGATGTTGAGATTCCCGATGAA
>JAQBYK010000106.1 GCA_027622635.1 bacterium | reverse complement strand
CTGGTGATTGGTTTGTGAGGAAAAACTCTATTCCATATTTTTCCACCACGTTTTATGTATCTGGTCATTGTTCGACGTGCAGCTTCGATTTGTCTCGAAGTGATTTCTCCGGCAGTTTGAGCTTTAAGTCCATAAGTTCCAAAACTTACTTTTGCTCCTCGGGTAGATATGCCTTTTGAAGCAGACCTTCCCCTGAATACTCTTCTATGCTTTTGTTTCTTAGGTGCTAACATGGTTTTTTATTACGTTGCTTTAACTTCTTCAATTTGTTCTGCGAGTTTTGCAGCGAGATCTTTTTTAAATACGTCTCCTTTGTAAATCCAAACTTTGATTCCGATTTTTCCATAAGTTGTGTTGGCTGTAACAGATGCGTAATCAATGTCTGCTCTGAAAGTGTGTAGAGGTATCTTTCCTTTTGAGAAGAACTCTCCACGTGATATTTCCACTCCATTTAATCTTCCTCCCAGATATATTTTTGCGCCGATTGCGCCCGCTTCCATTGTTTTTTCTAAGGACATTTTTGATGCTCTTCTGTAAGAAACTCTTTTCTCTACCTGTCTTGCTACATTTTCTCCAACTATCTTTGCATCCAACATTGGTTTTTTGATTTCTTTGATGTTGACCGCAAATGTTTCCTTAAATTCTTTTGTTAGTAAATCTTTTAATTTCTCGATTGTTTCTCCTCCTCTTCCTATAATTACACCCGGTTTTGATGTGTGAATATTTAGAATTACTTTTCCCTGAGTTCTCATGATTTCGACTTTGGATATTCCTTCTTGTTCAAGCTTTGCTTCTATTAGTTTTTGAATCGCAAGGTCCTGGTGGAATAATTTTCCGTAGTTGGCTTTTCCTGCGTACCACTTAGAATCCCAGTCGTGAGTTATTCCCAATCTAATTACTTTTGGATTTACTTTTTGTCCCATAATTATTTTTTAGCGGATTCTTTAGTGTCTTCAGTTTTTGCTTTAGCTTCTTCTGTCTTAGCTTCTTCTGCCTTAACTTTAGGCTCCTCTGCCTTGGCTTTTTCTGCCGCAGCAAGCTTCACTGTTATATGTGATGTCCTCTTCAGGATTGGATGAGCTCTACCTTTTGAGATCATAACTCGCCTCTTGTATGTTGGGCCTTCTGTGACAATAATTTCTTTTATATAAAGTGTGTCTTTTTCTAATTTAGAATTGTGCTCGGCATTTGCCATTGCTGACTCAACTAATGTTTTAATAATCGGAGCAGCCTTTTTTCTGGTAAATTTGAGAAGCTCTACGGCTTCGTTGGCATTTTTCATTCTAACCAGAGCGGCAATTAGATTTGCTTTCTTAGGTGAGATCCTGATTTGTCTTAGTATTGCTTTCATAATGTTGCTCTATTATTTGGCTAGTTTACCACCGTGACCTCTAAATAGTTTAGTAGGGGAGAACTCTCCCAATTTGTGTCCAACCATGTTTTCTGTGACGAATACAGGGATGAATTGCTTGCCGTTGTGTACCGCAAATGTGTGTCCGACGAATTCCGGTGATATGTCTGATTTTCTTGACCATGTTTTTATTGGCTTCTTCTGACCTGATTCGTTTAATCTATCTACCTTTGTGATTAGTTTCGGATCTACGAATGGACCTTTTTTTGAGCTTCTGGACATGATAATTCAATTTACAATTTACAATTTTTAATTTTCAATTCTTAATTTATTTTCTTCGTCTGTCTTTGACGATCATTTTATCCGTATAGTGTCTTTTTCTTGTCTTGAATCCGAGAGCTGGTAGTCCCCAAGGTGTTTTTGGATGCTTCATTCCGATTGAAGCTCCTCCTTCACCACCTCCATGAGGGTGGTCAACCGGATTCATAGCCTTTCCTCTTACTTGTGGCCTTCTTCCCAGGTGTCGTTTTCTTCCCGCTTTTCCTATTTTAATGTTGTTGTGTTCCGGGTTTGATACTGATCCTATTGTCGCATAGCACTTTTTGCTTACCAGCCTTACTTCTCCCGATGGCATTTGGATCTGCGCGTGTTCTCCTTCCAAAGATGTAAGTTTCAGGCTTGATCCGGCGCTTCTTGCAAATTGTCCGCCTTTGCCTTCGTGTAGTTCTACGTTGTAGATGTTATATCCTACAGGAATGCTTTGTAACATCATTCTGTTTCCCTTTTTAACTTTTGCTTTTTCACCTGTGATTATTGTGTCATCTACCGCTATTCCTTCGGGAGCGATGTGGTATCTCTTTTCTCCATCTTTGTAGCTTACAAGAATGATATATGCTGTCCTGTTAGGATCGTATTCTACAGATTTAACTCTGGCTTCTATGTTTAGCTTATCTGTACGCTTGAAGTCAATAATTCTATATTGTCGTTTTGCACCTCCACCCCTGTGTCTTACGGTGATTTTTCCACTATGATTTCTACCTGAATTCTTAGCAATTTTCTTTGTAAGTGATTTTTCAGGTTTAGTCCTGGTTATCTCGTCAAATGAAGCTACGCTCATTTGCCTTCGTCCCGGTGTTGTTGGTTTAAATTTCTTTAATGCCATTACTTTTTAGGTTTTTTAGCTGATGAAATTTTATTAGGATCAATTGTGGTTTTACCCTTAAGTTTCACAATCGCTTTCTTGAAAACCGGTCTTTTAATGTATAGCCTGTTTCCTTTTACCAAACGTGCCTTTTGGGGTATCAGCATAGTCCTTACGCTTTCGACATCCGCACCAAATATTGTTTTTACGGCATGTTTTACATCTATCTTAGTAGCATCTTTTGCGACTACAAAGGTATATCTGTTCTTTTCTTGTGCTCTGGAACTTTTTTCCGTTGAAACTGATTGTATGATTGTTGAGTAGTCTTTCATTATTATTTTTTGTCACTTAAAAAAACCTCTTCCAGTTTTTCAACTGCTGATTTGAAGAGGAGAACTTTGCGATATTTTTGTAAATCGTGAATATTTAGATAGCTTGCAAGTATCGTCTTTGCGTTTGCTATGTTGCTGCTTGATTTCTGGACTATTCCGTTTTTTTCTGCAACTACAACCAATACATTTCTTTCTATAGGTAGTTTCTTCAACATTGAGGCAAAGTCTTTTGTCTTTGGCTCTTTTGCTTCATATTCTTCCATTGCAATGATCTCGTTGTGACGAGCTTTCTCCGATAGTGCTGAAAATAGTGCTCTTCTGCGTTGTTTCTTTGGCATATCCTTTGAAAAGTTTCTGTCGTTTTGTGGTCCGAAAACTGACCCCCCACCCCTCATGTGAGCTGCGCGGATTGTTCCCTGGCGAGCGTTACCGGTTCCTTTTTGACGGAAAGGTTTTGCTCCTCCACCCCTGACTTTTCCTCGAGTTTTAACCTGTGCGATTGCAACTCTTCTGTTTGCAAGTTGTCTTACCAATGCTTGGTGAATCAAATCCTTATTGAATGGGATTTCGAATATTTCTTTAGGTAACTCCAGTGTTCCGTTCTTTTCTCCTGCTTGTGTATATAGGTCTACTTTCATGATGTTATTGATACTAGTATGCCGTTAGGTCCTGGAACCGCTGCTCTTAGGCAGATTAGGTTTTTTTCTGAATCAATTAGGGCAATTTTAACTTTTCCTATTGTTACTTGTTTTCCACCCATTCTTCCCGGCAACTTCTTTCCTTTCGCTACTCTACCCGGTTTAGTACAGGCTCCGATTGAGCCCGGCTCTCTATGGTGGTGTGATCCGTGTGTTTCCGGTCCTCTTGAGAAATTATGTCTCTTGATGACACCCTGGAACCCTTTCCCCTTAGATGTAGAGCATATTTTCACAATGTCTTCTTCCTGGAAACTTTCCAATGTTACCTGATCACCCATTTTATAATTTTCAGCTTCTTCTTCTTTAATCTTAAATTCTTTTAGATGTCGATATTTTTTAGTCTTTGTGGGCTTCTTTAATTTAGAAAATCCCAGGACTATCGCCGGATATCCGTCTTTGTCAGCTGTCTTTATCTGTGCAACCTCATTTGGCTCGCACTGGATGACAGTAACCGGGATCACGCGACCATCGTCTTGACACCGACGTGTCCTGCCTCTTTTTTTTCCGAGAATACCTGACATAAT
>JAQBYK010000105.1 GCA_027622635.1 bacterium | reverse complement strand
CCGTCGCCTGGCAACTTAATACCCGTCCGCGTAAGAGCCTCGGATGGAAGTGCCCTGCAGAATTGTTTAGGACTGACTCCTTTGACTTTTTTCATCATCATCATCAACTCGTTGCACCTCGAACTTGAAACCCCCTACAATAAATCTGTTGCAGAAACAACTATTGCCGGAAACTCTAAATCTACGGAAGCTTTGGCACCGGCGCCGGATTCATGGGCAGCAGCGCCAGAGAACGAAGTAAATATCTGGATAATAAGGATGGACGCCGGAGCAGAATGGACGCTCCCAAAAGCCCTTGGTTTTGCAGAGGCATGGCTCAATTTTTTACCGCGGAGAAACCATGAAAATTGAATTCTTTACACTTTCAGCCAAACACTCAGCTGAGGTAGATGCAATGATAGGTGTAGACCTTACAGCATGTGATTCCGATCGTCAGCTTGTGATGCTTCAAGGAACACCAATCAACGAAACTCTGGTGCAATATGGTCCTTTCGTAATGAACACACAAAACGAATAAGACAAGGATTCTACGATTATCAGGAACCTGAATTCGGCGGATGGCCATGCGCTCGCCGTGACTTGGTTCATCCTGCTGACAAAGGCAGATTCGCCAGATACAGAGATGGCAGAGAGAAAATCAGGGATCAGTAAGATTTTGTTTTGCTTTACGGAAGAGATTCCGATGGTAGTTTAATGTCCGCTCAAACAAAAGCTTGGGTAGGCTAAAACACTATGATGCTCACAGAAATAATTATGGCATATGCTATTTGTAACAAGCTCGCCGTACTTATCATTATTCCATAGATTATTCTTTTTCAGAAAATAATTTCGTCTGTCTACTCAGAAAAGCAACCTTTTTTGCAGGTTTTGGTTTCCGCGAGGCCTGTGCGACCTGCAAATGTGCTTGACTAAGTGTAGGGTTCAATTCTTCAAAATCAATGTTTCTTTTTCCATTTATGTTCAATAATTGTTCAGATGTTATATCTTCGTTATCAAAATCAACATTTTCAACATCAGGCTCTATTGGCATTAGTTTTCTATCTATCAATTTAACCCGTTCGAAATCAATGTTTCTTAGTGGATAAGGTATTGAAAAATATTTAGCAAGAATATTCCAATCGCTATTTCTAATAGTAGCAATGTCTTTTAGATAAAAACTTACCCAACTTTCACCTAATCGATAATTTGACATGGTGTTTTCTATTTTTTGCTGCGATATTTCTACATATTTCTTATCTAATTCAAAACCAATATATTTTCTACCAAGTCGTTTTGCCGAAATAGCAGTCGTACCTGTACCTGAAAAAGGATCGAGAATAATATCGTTTTCATCAGTAGTCAATAAAATAAGTCTATCCATTAAGTGAATTGGTAACTGACAAGGATGTGGATCTCTTTTTGTGTTATGCTTTATCCTATGAATATCTGACCAAACATCAGAAACCAAGGGGCCAAATGGGTGTAACTGGTCCTTTTTTCCACCATAATCTTTCAATAAATAGCCATGTTTTCTATCACGTTTATGAGGATGCCTTAATTCATAGATTTTTGCACCTTTAGCTTCTTTAGTATAAAACAAAATTCCATAATGTGAAGGCTGCAATGATTTACCCATGGGTGCTGTTGGAGCATCCCAAGATATCCAATGTCTAAAATTTGCAAATTTATTTAAATAAGTTGCGTAATAAGTTAGCCATTTAGGAATATTATGTAAAAAAATAGACCCGGTTGGTTTTGTTACTCTGACCATTTCTGAAATCCACTTTTCGCACCAATCAAGATACTCTTGAAATTCAAGGCTATCTCTGTAACTTGTGTAATTCTTTTTCAAATTAAATGGAGGGTCAGCAAAGGTAACATCAACAGAATTATCAGCAATGTATTTAAATAATACCAAACAGTCACCTTGCATTATCTTATTGGTGTATTTGCCTATCATTTTTTGAATGTTTCGATTAATAATTGTTCAAATCTTTTCATTTCGTCAGTATGAAAAGTAAATACATCTTCATAGGCAGTTACCATTCTTTTCAGGTCGCCCTTACGCACATACCAACCAATACCGTCAACAAAACCGATAAATTTTGCTTTTGGATAGTGTTCCTTTATTAGAGTATCAATTGAAATCTCTGTTTTAGATTTATCTCCTTGCCCAGACGATGTTGTTGCCAGGAAAGAACTTTCTGCAATAATTATGGGGTTCTTCTTGCTCGGAATAATAAAATCCATTGTTCGCTTGTTGTCAGGAGCATTAGTGATAAGCTCGCCTAAATCGCCAACTTCAAATGTAATACCCAATCTGTTCAATATTTCTGCTACAACAGTCTCTGGATTGTTGCCTTTCATACCTGAATAGCTACCTTTCTCTTTATAGCGAATTAGTGTGTCAATAAATTCGGGTATTTCAAACCTTAGTTTGGAAATGCTTAACTTTTTTAACTCAAAAAGGGGGATTGTATTTGCCAGGAAAGGTATTGATGCCCCTTCGAAGAAAATATTAACAAGTCCTTTCCTAAAGTACTCATTCTTTTGAATTAGTCTCAAAATTGTACTGTCAGACCATTCCTGAATATTATCTGGACTTGATTCACTGTACCATTTCTCCTTAAAAACGAGTCTGTTTAGTTCAGGGTTATCAACTATCCTAATTATTGTTGTTAAACGCTTTAGGTATTCATTAGAAAAACCTGTTAAAGCAAGTAATGCTCTCAGTCCATTCTCCTTTTCAGTTAAAAGCCATTCAAAGATTTCTTTCCTTAAACCTTCTGTTTCAACTTTGTATTTTACAATTAAAAGAGTTTCTTTAAGCGAATTGATATATCCTTCGTACTTTTCTTCAAATTCTGGGTTAAAGAAGTAAAATGTATTCTTCTGTATTACAATCGAAAATTTTTCATCTACGCTTTTTGCCATACTATTGCTTCCCAAAAATAAGTACATATTCTTCTTTCATAGTATTTCTCATGCCCTTGATGGGCTTCAAAATACTTTTCACTAGCGGCATATTATATTTTCTTGCAGAATTGATGACCGTTTCTTCTAATCTTATTCCACCAGTCTGATTCGTATTTGAGCCAATGATTAAAACAAAGTTTTTCCCATTTTTCAAAACTTTTGAAACTTGAAAACAAAAAGTATCAATGTCTGCAAAATAGTTTTCGAGTTTTTGACTTTTTGTTCTTCCCTTAAGTCCAATAAGTCGGTTCCTTAATTCAGATGTATCATGACCAAGAAACTCTAATTGGTCTTTGTCATTCTCAATGTAATCAATCGCAAATGAATATGGTGGAGAAGTTATCACACAATCAACAGAATTGCTGTCAAGTTCAATATTTAAAGCATCAAGATCCGATAAAACATCCAGACTGCCGATATTACTTTGATCAAAATACTGATTAGATAAAAATGATTTTACAGTTTCAATATATCTTGGTAAAACTTTGTCAAATAATTGCTCGTGATTTGATTTTACAACCCTTTTTGAGTAACCCATAGCGTCCAAGAATGCCAAGAATGCTAGATTGTATATTTTGATTCTATTAATATCGCCAAATTTCTTAATCCTATTTAAAACATCTCCCTGCTTAAAATAATCAAACCATTTCTTGTTTTCCATTTTTATTTGTTCTAATAATTTCAAGTCAATGGTCAATGCTTCATGCTTTGTCTGAATCATGAATTGACAAAACGGACTGACATCAATCGCTTTAGAATTAATTCCCATTAAAGCTGCTTCGACATTAGTTGTGCCACTTCCAGCCATTGGATCTAGAATTGTTTCACCTTTTTGTATGTTTAAAACGTTTATTAATCCTTTAATTAATTGTGGATGAAATTTTCCACGATAAGGGAATAAGCCGTGAGTGGCGTATCCAGTAGAAAACTGACCTTCTTCAAAATATGCCTGTGTTGCTGATGATCTGTCAGAATGAATTTTTTCTGAATTCTTTGAATGTAACAAGAAGTGCTTTGAGAATTTATTGTCAACTGATTTTATATAAGCTGTTCTTTCCAAAAGTTGTTCACCTGATAAGCTCTTGTACTCTAGATATGCTAATTCTAATTCGAA
>JAQBYK010000104.1 GCA_027622635.1 bacterium | reverse complement strand
GTTCTGTGGAAAAATTAGAGAATGCAGGTGCGGAGGTGGTTGAATTGAGTTTAACTATGACAAAATATGCTGTTGCTGTTTATTATATCTCTGCTCCGGCAGAGCTTTCTGCAAATTTGGAGAGATTTGATGGGATTCGTTATGGTAAGACGGCTACTGACCCCGATGACCTTGTAGACAGTTATTTTAAGGCTAGGGGAGCTGGGTTTGGAGATGAAATAAAGCGTAGACTTATGATAGGCACTTATGTTTTGTCAGCTGGATACTATGACGCTTTTTACAAGAAGGCTCAAAAGGTTCGAACTTTGATTATTCAGGATTTTGAGAAAGCTTTTGAAAAGGTGGATGTTTTGATTGCTCCGGTTGCGCCTACTCCGGCTTTCAAGGTGGGGGAGTTGGTTGATGATCCATTGGCGATGTATATAGCTGATGCATTGACTATCCCCGCCAGTGCAGCAGGATTGCCTTCCTTGTCTTGTCCATCCGGAAAATCGAAGGAAGGTCTCCCAATAGGTTTGCAAATTATCGCTCCTCAGTTTGAAGAGGGAAGGTGTCTTATGGTTGGTGATGTGCTAGCTAGGATTTGATATCAGTACTATCAATAATCGGAAAATATTTTCGCTGATTTGGCCGCGTGTTATCAATTCTCCCGGAAGGAAATAACCGTCAGCTTCTTCGAGTAATCCTATCTCTTTGGCTTGTTCTATGTATTGCATGTACCACTCTCCAACTTTTACATCTAAATATGGGTAGCCATCAAATCCTCCGGAGCCTTCGTTGCGCCATTGATATAGTTCGAAAGTATTCATTAGCATTTTTATAGCTTCAGCCTTATTGACGTAGTTTTCTGGTTTAAAGTTGCCATCTGGGTAACCCTTTATCCATCCTTTTGATTCTGCGAAACAGACATATTTTGCATACCAGTCGGTTTTTACATCCGGAAAACAATTTTTGTATGTTGATGACTTGGGTGATTCGCCTTTTGCCTCTACAAGTATTTTTAGTAATTCCGCTCTGTTTAAAGGATTGTCAGGACGGAAGGTGCCGTCTTCATAACCTGATATAATTTTATGATCTTTTAGATAAGAAATTGCCTGAGCATATGTGGATAAGAGATCTACATCGCTTAAAATTTGGATGTTTATATTCGCGTCTTCCGCCTGAATTGCTTCTATGTGGTCTGTTGAAAACAGGCTTTCTACAAGCGTCAAATCAATTATTTTTGCTTCTGTCATTGATAACATGAAAAACAAAATAATGTCATTTGATATTACGTATCCAACGCTATTTCCAGTTGAAGGGGGAATGAGATAATACATATTGTCATCTTCGTTTCCGTAGCTTGATGATAGTCCGATTAAGTTATTTTCCGTGTCATATACCGGGCTTCCGGAGTTTCCGAGGTTTACTGGAGTGTCAGTTAAAAAATACCAATTTGTATTATCGGAAAGATTCTCTGTGGCAATTATTTGACCGTTTTCTCTCTCTAAAATGCTATCATCCATTCTTGTAAGAGATTCATCACCTAATTGTCGCATTACTCCTGTAAATTCGTATCTTTCATACCCGAAACCTTCAATACTTATTTCGTCTTTTATTTTAGGTGAATATTGTTTGAATTTAGGCATTTCAAAGTCGAATTCAAAATCTCCCTTGTTTGTGATTTTTAGTATGCCAAGATTGAGTGATGGTAATGCAATGATCGTTTCTGCTTTTAGGACACAATTTGGAACTATGGCCTTGTCTGTTTCAATAGGACAAATGTCTATTTCGTCAAGGTATGTGTATTTGTTGCCGGAGTGGGTTATGTTGTCGGAGGTTGTAAGTATGTAGCCGTCTTCGTTTATTATCAGACCTGTTGTTTGTAAGTCATATCCCCCACCTTGGGCGATTTTCACTATTGGACTTAAAATCGAATCAGCAAAGGCGATATTAGTGTTTAATAGGACAATTGCCAGAGTAATGATGTATTTTTTCATGATGTTTTAAGTTTATTTTGATGATTGGTTATTTCTGCAAATTCCCAGCACATGTTAAAAATAGTTCTTTGGCTTTTTGCTATTTCCTTGCATTCGATAATCATTCCTATCAGTTCTTCCTTGAATGAAATTATTGCTACCTTGTCGTCATATATGTTGATTTCGTTTGTGAAGTTAAATTGTTCTTGTGGAACTAACCTCATTTCACGGTAATACTTTTTGTCTTCCGATTTCACAATTTGTCCGGCTTTGTCTTGTGGACAAATACCTTTTAGGAATATTTTTTTCTTGGTTCTTTTTTCTACATATTCTTTGTCGTAATTTGGCCATTGTTTGCGGATTTCCAAAGAATTTGAGAAATTGAGTATATCTGTATTGCTGGACAATGTGTCGGCATAAATTGTTTTTATTCCTTCAAGTCCTTCAAAATAGCGAATTCTTGGATGATTAATTTCTCCTGTTAAAATTTTGAATTTAGGTAGACTGCCGCGTAGGTCGTTTGTTCTTTTTTCGAATTCTTCGAGTAGTATTTCTGGATTTGTGCTTCTGAAATATTTGAGTTTGTTTTGCGTTGAGTACTTGACTAATCCTTTTTGCTTTAGTTTCTCAAGAATATCATAGGTTGTTACGCGATTTATCTTTGCTGATTTGGCTATTTCTGAGACCATTGCCACACCTTTTTCAGTGCATGCCAAATACACTTTTGCTTCTTTATCGGTAAGTCCTAAATTGGTGAGGACTTTGATTAATTGGTTTTCCATTGGGTAAGATTTTTAACGCTTGTATTCTATCATTCAGGTTTTTTTGCAGCAATTAATTATTAATTTCTCGATTGCCAGTACAAATTCTTTATTGTTTCCTGCATAGCTTTTGATTTTCCCTGTTTTGACCTTGATATCTATGTCCAGGAGCATTTTATATATTTCTTCCAAATCCTTCATTGTGAAATTTTTTGACTGAGCGGATGTTTTTTGGATTACGAATGAATGTTGCCTGAGCTTTTTAGTTATACTAAAAGAATTTTCGCCTTTATTGATCATTTCGTGTACTTGGATGAGTATTCTGAAATGTCTTACTAACATGAAGAAAATCATCATTAAGTCTTCACCATTTTCATTCAGGATCTCGAATGTTTTTAGTGATTGCTTGGTGTCTTTTTGGGCTACGGCGTCGGTTAATTTGAATATTGAGGAGCTTAGGGACTGAGTGCAAAGTTCGTCGATCATTTCTTTGCTTATCTCTTTCCCATCTGCGTAAATTTTGAGTTTTTCCAGCTCGCTACTTATACTCCAGAGGCTCGGTCCGCTATGGTCGCTTAGGTAATTTGAGTTTTTGAAATCGATTTTTATATCATCTTTTTTTGCCCTTTCTCTTATCCATTTGGAAATTTCCAGTGGGCTTAATCCTTTAAATTCCTCTGCTTTCCCTATTTTTGCGATTCTTTTAAAGAGAATTGTTCTTTTGTCCGGAGATTTGTTTTCATGAAAGAGTATTATGCAGTCATCTGTTAATTTTGCTAAATTTTCCGCTACTTGTTTTTGATCATCCGTTTTGCCTTTGTCTAAAAAGTCATTTACGATGAACATTCTTTTTTCTGAGAAAAAGGGGATTGCTTCAATGTTTGTTGAGAATTCTGCAGAATCGAGGGTTTTTCCGTAGATTGTTTCTATTGAGTCCTCTCCATATTTTTTTATGAATTCCTTTTTCCATAGCATAAGTTTTTGTGTGCTTGAAAAAGTGTCATCACCGTAGAATAAAAAAATAGATTTTGTGGGTGTAGTGCTCATGGATGAGGATTATATCTCCTGTGTGCCTCTGATACAATTGGAAGTGGAAGTTGTCATCGATGGTAACTTGATTTGGGCTTGGGTTGGTGATGGAATGACTGGCTGGTGTTCGGTTTCGATAGTCTGTGCTCTATGATGTGTTGACGGGATTGTCTTTTGGCTCTTGGTTCGTCCGTGCGGACACTTTTTAACCTCTTGTAGATGGACTTTTTGTTGCTCATTTATGGTCGTGTGCGAGCCATCTTGCCAATTTTAAGTTGACGATTTTCGAGAACTCTGTGGTGACCAATATTTTTCCTAATTCTCTTCTCCATTTTTCTTTTTATGACCACGACTTTGCGAGT
>JAQBYK010000103.1 GCA_027622635.1 bacterium | reverse complement strand
GTGATATTAGGCGTTCATTTGATTCCCCTTCTTTTTTTACTACTACTACTTTCATAACGTAAGCATTATATGTATGCAAAACAGAAAAGCAAGCTATATATCGAGATTTTTCACCTTTTTAGCGTAAGCCTGAATAAATTTCTTACGAGGCATAACCTCGGATCCCATTAATGTGTCAAAAACATGGTCCGCCTTTTCGGCATCATCAATAGAAACTTGTAACATTAAGCGGTTTTCCGGATCCATAGTTGTCTGCCATAACTGGTCCGGATTCATTTCTCCAAGACCCTTATATCTCTGTATAGAATGATTAGAACCTTTAGACAATCCCTTTATTATTTTGTCCCTTTCAGCATCGGTATAAGCATATTCCTCCTTCTTCCCGGACTTAACCTTATACAAAGGTGGCTGAGCAATATATATATATCCACCCTCAATCAATGTCTTAAAGTACCTATAAAAAAGAGTCAAAATCAAGGTACGAATATGTGCACCATCCACATCGGCATCTGTCATGATAACAACTTTGTGATATCTCAATTTCTCAATATTAAATGTATCACCTATACCAACACCAAGTGCAATAACTAAATTTTTCACCTCATTATTAGCAAGAATCTTATCCAACCGTGCTTGCTCAACATTCAAAATTTTACCCCTTAAAGGCAATATAGCCTGAGTCTCGCGATTTCGGCCCTGCTTTGCAGAACCACCGGCACTATCTCCCTCAACAATAAATAACTCGGATTTTGCGGGATCCTTGGAAGAACAATCCGCCAATTTCCCGGGCAAAGTCATCCCCTCAAGGGCACCTTTACGAATAACCGTATCACGAGCTGCACGAGCCGCGAGTCTTGCACGAGCCGCTAAATGACACTTCCCAATAATAGCCTTTGCCTCGTTAGGGTTTTCTTGTAGAAACTCCAAAAAAGCATCATAAAATACAGACTCTACCGCTGTTCGCATTTCTGCATTTCCCAGTTTTCCCTTTGTCTGGCCCTCAAACTGAGGATCAGCCAATTTCACTGAAATAATAGCCGTAAGGCCTTCACGAACATCATCAGCAACTAAACTTCCATCTTTTTCCTTTAAAAGTTCCGCTTTCTTGGCATGATAATTAATAGTCCTTGTTAATGCCGATTTAAATCCGGTCAAATGGGAACCACCATCAACTGTATGAATATTATTTGCAAAAGTATAAATATTTTCCTGAAAAGTATTGTTGTACTGCAAAGCCACTTCAACAAGTCCTTCATCAACTTCCTTCTCAATATATACAACTCTTCCAAAGGTTTCCTTATTCTTGTTTAAATGCTGAACATAAGACTTAATACCTCCTTCAAAATAAAATTGGAATTTTTTATCATCATTTTCATCAACAATTGAAATCGTTACTCCTTTAGTAAGATAGGCCTGTTGGCGCAATCTATTAAGGATTCTTGGGAAATCAAACTCCACAGTATCAAAAATATCAGGATCAGGATAAAAAGTTATTTTTGTGCCCCTTTTTTTAGTGTCACCGGTTACTTTAAGCTCAGCTCCGGCATCTCCCCTTTTATACTCTTGGGAATAAACTTTCCCGTCACGGTAAACTTCAGCAATAGTTTTCTTGGAAAGGGCATTCACCACGGAAACACCAACACCGTGAAGCCCTCCGGAAACCTTATATCCACCGCCTTCCCCAAATTTACCACCGGCATGCAAAACTGTCATAACCGTCTCAAGGGCAGACTTTCCGGTTTTTTTATGCTTATCTACAGGAATACCACGCCCATTATCTTCAACTGAACAACTTCCATCCTTATTGAGGATAACCATTATTTCCGTACAATATCCAGCCATTGCTTCATCAATAGCATTATCCACTATCTCCCAAACCAAATGATGAAGACCGGTTATATCGGTCGAACCTATATACATTCCCGGTCGTTTGCGCACGGCAGACAAACCCTCCAAAACGGTTATCTGGTCCGCACTATATTCTTGACTTTCTATAGATGTCATTAGTTTCAAATTAAAAATGCGCAGCGAGTTTATCACAAGCTTTAGGGCTTGTCAGGCGAAAATGAAAAATCTTTGACAAATTTCTGCATCCAATGGTAACTTCAATCTCCTGTAATTTAACAAAATTGCTATGTTCCAAGAAAAAAGGCTCCTCAAAAAAATGCCCACTCAAAGCGAAGTTATAGACACTTTAGGAAGTCAACTTCCAGAGAAAACAAATGCACATTTCCAAAAAGTAAAAAGAAATAATTTTGAAAACATTGAAGGCGCAAAAGAAATGGTTGTTTTAATGCCGGAAGAAGACCCGAAAAACATCCTACAACATCCCGTACTGGGTCCGATACTTAAGCCATATGCAGACAGCGGAGCTCTATTTGCAGAAAGAAGAAGTCCGGTAGATCGCGAAAAAGGAACCAGTCTAAAACACCCGGTAATTTCCATTCCAGTTTCCAATATGGGATCTATAGAAGTGATTCACTTAATTTCAGGATCTTCAGCAGAAGGAAAAGCAGATGGTGACGACGAATTTCATGTTCCGAGAAAAGTGAGAAGTTCTCTTGCTGAAATAAAAAATGTTGTTGGGGACATAGTAAATCAAGACGATGATTCAATCGCAATCTATCTGGATGGGAAAATTGTTAAACATGAAAATGCGGAACATTATCTCCGAGCCCTTGGAAAAGGCATGGGAAATATTACATATGAAACCGACCACTATAGATCAGAGCCTGGAGAAATTTCCAAAGACGGCGAACTTTCGCAAGTAGAAAAAGCAGAACTGGAAGCTGCTTTAAACGATGGATGGACTCCTAAAAATAAAGAGGCAACAGATGAAGCAAAGTATGCGGCACTACGCAAAGATATTGAGTTAAACTTCTGGCAACCGGGCACTCCGGATGAAGTAATAAAAACAACCAGGAACGCACTAGCTGATGTATACATCGTTAGTGATGCCAAAGGCAAAGTAGAAGCCGATGCTTTAATAGCAAGTTTTGAAACGGGAGACATGATTTCAAGAGTACAAAGTTTATGTAAATTTTTGTCGGAGGCACCACACAGTTTGTTAAATTGTGAAACTTTTGTAAGAGTCCTTCATAAACTTAACGAATATGTTTCTGCTATGGGCAACAACACAGAAATCGAAATATGGGGACCAGAAATAGAGGGAATAAAGGTCAATGGTTCAACAAATAAATACGGTAAAAAATTAGGAGTGCTAGAAGCACTACACGCCGGTTCAGGCAAAGAGATCGGACCATTTGTAGTAACCATGAGATACAGACATCCGGAAGCAGTAGGCCAACCGGTGCATATCCTGGCAGGTAAATCAATCATGTTCGACACAGGTGGATATGGAAGCAAACTGGCTAATGCAAATCACATGCAGGGAGACATGATGGGAGGAGCATCCGTGGCAGCGGAATTTGCAAGATTTGGAGAGGAAAAACCGGCAATGAATGTCGACTTTGTATTTGGAATAGCTTCAAACAAAATAAGTGGAGACGCACGAGTCCAAGAGGATATTCATAGACATGGGTCAGGAATGAACCGCGAAGAAGCACATACAGATGCTGAAGGAAGAGAAGCACTTGGAGACACAGTATGGCTCGCACTTAGAAGAGTTAAAGAACGCGGCGAAAATGTAGGCAGCGTAACAACTATAGCAACACTAACAGGAGCGGCAATAATTGTAAGTGGCCACCAAACAATTGCTGTCAGTAAGAGCAAAAAAGATAGAAGGTGGATGGAAGACACATCTCAAATCAATGGTGATAGAATGCACCCACTACAGCTAAACATAGAAGATAAAAAAGCAAGTGACCACACAGCCACAGACCAGGCGGACATAAAGAATCTGGGACAAGAAAGAAAGAGAGGTGCACAAAACGCCGGATCATATATAAAAGAAGCAGCGGGTATAAAAGATACAAGATTTATGCATTTGGATATCGCTCCAGCCATGACAGCAGACAAACTCGGCACTCCAAAGGATGTACAAGGAGTATTTGCATGCGAAGGCTACTTAGATACATTACATGAGTGGATGAAACATCTGGCACAAAACTAAATCTATCTAACAACTTTTTCAGAATCTGCTGAGTCGTCAACCGGCTCAGTGGA
>JAQBYK010000102.1 GCA_027622635.1 bacterium | reverse complement strand
AAGACACACGAGTGTTCGCCACCAGCATCCATTAGAAAATTTGGCAACAAAATTCAAAAATTCCACAAATGCGCAAGTCGCAAAAAATTCGCTAAAAAAATTTCGTAACCACATTTGAGTCAAGTCAAAAATCGCTCACGTAAAAACACATGGCAAATTTTGGCAACAGCAGAAAACCGTCAAATCAAAACCCGCATCCATCAGAAAGTTTGGCAGCAAAATTCAAAAAATCGCCCCACATCGTATACTCCCGCCCACTTCGCTTCGTCCTGAAAAACCATCATCTCACTGCAACTTCATCACCGGGGATGAAAAACCACGCCACCAACAGCGCCACTTTGAACAAACAGCCGCCACGCGAAAAACAGCGCAACTTTGAACCGACACCACCACCTCACCGGCTTCCAGCACAAGCTTAACAGCCCCGAATACTATGCGGATTATCGCGAAATAACAGAAGCTCTTGCCCACAAACTCAGTGAACTCAAGATCAAAATCATCGGCATGGACACCCCCAGCCCCGACCGTGCGCCATACAAAATCCATGAAATTCTCCTCCAAAAATAGGTTCTCATCATTGAAAACCTCACCTACCTTGATCAATTACCAAAATCTCAGTTCAAACTCTACGCTCTTCCGTCAAAATTCGAAGCTGAAGCCGCCCCGGCTAGACTCATCTCGCAGGTTTAAATTTTCCGTCTCTCAAATGTCTGACAAAACTACTTAAAACGCCACGCTGAGCCCAAGCCTTGCCATCGATATGCAAATTACCTTTACCTGTTCTTAGAAACTGCCTAAGTTCTGCATCTGAGGCATGCCTGCTTTCAATTTCTTGAGAACCTCCCCTCAGATCAAGCCTAAATGTTTTATCAAAATCATCGCCATCAAAAATTTTAGGCTCATGACCATTAAGCATTTTCAAACACGAATCGGTTAATTCCTTAACAGACAATGATTTATCTCCTACTGCAGCAAACCTCAGTATACTTACCTTCTCAAATACATGATTCGCGTTCAATTCAGTCGCCATAAGATTACAAACAGGCGGCCTAAGCGCATTTTTCCTTCCAACAGAAAATTCTGGATCCACAAAATACAGCTGCACACCACCCTGAATCTTCCTAAAATAGAAATAATGCCCATGTTTTGTAAAATTCTCCTTTTTCCCAGCTGCCACTTTAGCTCTGTAAAACACACCTTCAGTATAATCCTTCGTTAACTCTAAAATTTCAGCTTTCATATCAGCCGGCAAAAACTTTTCCAGCGGTTCCCCCGATAAATTACGAAAACCAACAGCTTCACCAATTTTAACACCACTCACATTTTCCAAAACATCCGAAAAAGCATTCCTTGCCCACAAAATTCCCCTCCCCAGAGCCGTTGAACTCTTAACAAACCCGGGATGATTTTTTTCATTTTTTCCGGAACCATCTAAATCTGCATCCTCAACTTGTATCGCAATTTTTTCACTCATCTTGTATTATACCATAAAACCATCTTCCATTACAGATCATAGAATCTATTCAGAGCCATTTCACCCTTGACTGCTTACGCGTTTCGTGATATACCTGTGTTGATGTTGGCTTCCCCTAAATTTGGGTTCAGCCGATTTTTTTTGCATACTATTTTTGCATACTATCAATGAATAAAGCTTATAAAAAACCTGATTGTGTCGAGCCGGCTGATGAAGTGTTTCAGAAACCTCATCAATCATTCCTCCAGGCAGATGTAACCAGACGAGAATTTTCCGCTTCAGCTCTTAAAGGTAGTGCACGAATTGTTTTGCTTATGGCTTTATCTCAAATGGGTGTTCTTTCCGCAAAAGAGGCCTTAGCTGCGGAGCATGAGGAACATGGGGAGCATGGGGAACATGGGGAACATGCGGAACATGCGCAACCTGCAGGGCACGAAGAGCATGAAGGTCCTGACCCTCATGAAATTCAAAAATTGAGCGAGAAGGCTGAGCACCTTTCACATGATTCCTTTGGATTAGTTACCCTTGACCTGATAGGCACACTTGGTTTTGTAGATGCAATTGTAGCAATTGCTCGAAAAAGCGATTCTACAGTTCAAAAACTTTGCGTATTGGCCGGTTTACCTACCTATAACACCGGGGAATTAGAACAACACAATGGCAAACATATGCAGAAATTTCCAATTGAGAATATGCACCTGGCATTGATTTTAAATATAATCAGAGCTGCTTCGTTTGGAGAAACCGTAAGAAAGCATACTCTTGACGAATTTAATACAACTCTAAAAGGTGTCGGATTACTTATGGGGCTGACAAGTATGGCAAAGGGAATTGTTGCCGCTGAGTCAAAAACCGGTGAGATGGCCAAGTCTTCAGGTGAGCAAATAGTTTTGAACCCGGAGAAAATCCTGGCTGATAGCATATTTCAGCTAACTATGATTGCAGCTACCACACAGTTGCCATTAACTGCTTTTGGAAATGCTGCCATCGGTAATTCTGAATTTGGAGAAGTGTCTGCGGCATTAGATACAATGTATTTAGGTCTGCTTCCTGATAAAGACATGGAGATAAATCCAGACTTTATCGCTCAAATCAGAGGAAAACTTGATAAGATAGGTAATCCTATAATGAAAAAGCGTGTTGAAAAAATCTTGGACTCTGGCTCTTTTGATAGTGTTGCAGGTTTCGGTAAATTACTCAAAGCGGAAGCTAAAGAGCACGCAAATGATCTTATGACTATTTTAATGTCTACATCATGTGATGATGCTCAAGCGGCTCTCGGAGATGCCGGTCCACTGGTCGGACTCTATCAAAGCTTTGGGACTGATTTCTTGAAAGTGATACCATCCATTCTTCCTTATACTTTTCTTATTGGTATTGAGAGAGCTATCTTTGCAGCAAAGAGGGCCGGAATTCCTTCTTCATCGGTTTTTACGGGAGAAAGATTTGCTTATATGAAGAATTTCCTTCTTGCTACATGGAAAAATTTGATACTTTATTTTGCAACTGTTGCTCCAAAGATATCTTCGAAGATATCTGGTGGAGAGGTTTTAAGTGAGCCCCGAAATGGCAATGGTGTGGGGCGCGACTTCACTCTTGTAGAGCAAGTATTCAAAGATGTTGAGGGTACACTAGGCACAGTGATGGATGCGATTCTGGGAAGTTTCAACGGAAATACTTTGGATATTCGAAAAGTCAGATCTGCCATTAAAAGGATGCAATATGCTGATAGAGATTTCAAAAGAGAGTTAGGTGAACAATTGCTTGCTAAGGTTAGCGGTGATGGTGGGGTAGAAGTTCCCGTAAGGAGTGAGGGGGTTGTTGAAATCAGACAAAGAATATTAGGAAGAAAATCTGTGGATCCGGAATTATCAGAACTTCAAACTAAAATTGAGACGTTGGCTATTGATCAGAATGAGGGAGCTATTGAAGAATTCGCTTTGACTTTAAAGACTTTAAGGGCCGAACTCGGTGGTGAACTGCAATATGAGCTCGAAAAACTTAAAAAATCCGAAGGAAGAAGTACGCCTTCTATACAGGCAGTGGCAACTCTACTTAAAGATAATCCAAAGATTAGTAAGCTGCTCGACTTCAATCACTGGCATCATCGCATTGGAGCTGAGTTAACAGACACTATGTTTGTGGTTTTTCTCCAGGGTCTTCATCTGCCCTTTATCATTAATACAGCAGAGCGATTCATCTATAATAATGATAGATTCAAAGGTTTACCTCTTGTAGCACAAGAATGGATTTCAGTTGCGTTTAATGATGGGGTGAGTATGTTTGCGGATAATTGGGCGGACTGTGTCGCACATAGCAAATGGCTTACTACCATGTACTTTAATGCTTTGGGCAAATATGAAACTCAACTGGCGGAAAAATATCCGGAAATTAAGAAAACTATAGCCGGTGGGTACTTTAAAGATTTGATTCATGATGATGCTGATGAGGACATCAATCTTATTCCGAATCGATTTTCCAGGAGGAAGCAGCAATTTGCGGCACTTATCTCTCATCTTAAGACCAACAATCCTGAGGATGTGAAGTTTTTGGATAATTTACTTGGCGAGTATATGGAAAAGATCGAGAGATTCTACTGGAAAGCCATGAATATCGCCATGCTAACGGCTGTAACCGGTGGAGGAAAGGCCA
>JAQBYK010000101.1 GCA_027622635.1 bacterium | reverse complement strand
AAGCCATGTGATCTTTGATGGTGGGGAAAATGCCCGAAGAATTGATGTTCCGGATACAGATCATCTTTTGATTGAGCCGATCAAGCATTTTACCAAAAGACAGGCAATCGACGATCCAAACCACGTTTCCTTTTTACAAGGTGCTGGTCATGGGGGCTCTCATCCGCATTTGGTGCAGGAGTTCATAGCAGCAATCGTGGAAGGCAGAGACTCAGCGGTTGATGCGACTATAGCCGCCAACTATACCTGTGCAGGAATCTGTGCACATGAGTCAGCCATGAAAGGTGGAGAGAGAATACAGATTCCAACCTTTGACTAAACAGCAAATGAAATTTGGAGTAAGTACATTTTTGTGGGTGTCGCCTTTCGACACCCATTCTTTTGACCTCGTACACAAAGTAAAAGAAATGGGCTTCGACATCATCGAAGTGCCTGTGGAGGATAAAGATTTGGTCGATTGGGATGCATTGAAAAAGCTCACGGATGAACTTGGATTGCAAGTAAGCATTAGCGGAGCTTTCGGAGCAGATCGGGATATCTCCAGTGAGGACCCTGTGATCCGTGCCAATGGGCTAAAGTACATAGAGGATTCTATTAAAATCGCAGCGAAAATGGATAGTCCTCTATTTGGAGGACCTCTTTATTCGGCTGTGGGAAAGCTCCGCTTCATCTCAGCTGAGCAGAAAAAAATAGAATTCAACTGGTGTGTGGATAATTTGAAGAAAGCCAGCAAAACGGCAAAAGAATACGGAATTATGTTGGGATTGGAGCCGCTAAACCGCTTCGAAAGCGATATGGTGAATACAGTCGAGCAGGCGTTAGAAATCGTGAAAGCAGTAGATTCTCCCTTTCTTAAAATTCAACTTGATACCTTTCACAATAACATCGAGGAGAAAAACATCGCCGCTTCTATCCGTATAGTTGGTAAGGAATTACTCTGCCATATGCAAGGAAATGAAAGTGATCGAGGAACTCCTGGCACGGGAAATCTGGCCTGGGATGAGATCAAAGAAGCCTTAGAAGAAATAGGTTACGAAGGTGCAATAGTGATTGAGACTTTTGGTGCGGTATCCAAGGAAATGGCAAAAGCAACCTGCATTTGGAGACCACTGGCAAATAGTGCTGACGAATTGGCGAGCGAAGGACTGGCTTTTTATAAGAGGCAGTTTGGTAAATAATGATTGCCTTAATCAAGGCTTTGACTTCATGATATCCGTAGTCGAAGGGCCACTCTAGCTTTTCCAAAGTTTCAAACTTTGAAAAAGCTTATTAACATATAATTACACATTAGAATATGAACTTGACTCATATCCTCATCACAGCATTTTGGTTTAGTATGAGCTTTTTTTTGGGTACGGACAAAACCCCGATACTGCTAGCTTACCCTACGATTTTTTATCATGATGGGGCGTACTATCTCTACGGCACGAGTGGTAATGATAAGAATTTGGGTTTTGAATTGTACGTTCCCAAAAATCTAAAATCCTGGAAGCGATCTGATAAAAATAATTGCGATGCTCTTAAAATGGGATCCTCCTATGGTGATATTGGATTTTGGGTTCCTCAAGTATTTGAATTTGAGGAAATGTTTTACATGGCTTATACAGCAAACGAACATATTGCCATAGCCAACTCAGAAAATCCGCTAGGGCCATTCACCCAAACTGAAAAGAAAGCTTTGCAAGCTCCCGCAATTCAGATTGACCCGTATTTCTTCATTGATGATGATGAAAAAAAATATCTATATCATGTTCTTTTGACTGAAGGGAATCGATTGTTCGTTGCCGAACTGAAGTATTATTTTTCAGGAATCAAAGAAGAAACATTGACTTATTATTTTCATGCTGAGCAGCCATGGGAAAATACTCAAAATGTAGTTGGACATTATCTGAAGGTCCCTCCATGATCAAGCATGAAGGCTTGTACCACTTTATTTACTCGGCCAACGATTTCAGGAATCCAAATTACGTAGTAGGCTACGCGGAAGGTGAAAGCCCGATGGGATTCTGGACCAAAAGCACTAGCAATCTGATTTCTGATAATGCTGATGATGGCATCAACGCTTCTGGGCATGGTGATTTCTTCGTGGAATCCGAAGGGAAACTTCGGTATGTGCTCGATATAAATAACTCTAAAAAGAAGGTTTCTCCCCGAAAAAAGGCTTTTATCGAACTTGAATTTAAAGAAGATGGAAACGAACTGGATCTTTTGGAAGTTAAGAAAGAGAGCTTTAAATTTCTTGAACTGAACTGATTATAGAACTAGTTATTCCAAAGGAGGAGCTGGCAGCCCCGCTTTTTTGGGAACTGAGAAATCTAGTCAGTCTTGAATTTGGTTTGCGATAAACAGATCAAGGCAACAGTATTAAAAAATATTAGTAAAATGACCCCAAAACATCGAATACTTATGCTTGGCTTCTTTGATACGAAAGGTGAAATCTTCTCTTTTCTAAAAGACTGCCTTTCAGCACAGGGAGCAAAAGTGATTGCGGTCAATGTTGGAGTCATGGGTTCGACAGCGCTCTTTCCAGTTGATGTTGAAGCGAATACAGTCTGCGAAGCTTTAGGAGAAAATCTCCAAGATATCCGTAGTAAAAACAACCGTGGCCTAGCCATGGAAATCATGGGGCGTGGTGCCGCAATAGTTTTGGAAGAGATGTATGCTCAAAAAAGTTTTGACGCGGTAATAGGTATTGGCGGAGGAAGCGGAACTTTTGTTACGCTGAAGTCCATGCAAAACCTACCTCTTGGCTTGCCTAAAATCTGCATCTCTACCTTGGCGAGTAAGGATCTCTCTGAGCAGATTGGCGTGAAGGATATAGTATTGATGCCCTCTATAGTGGATGTGGCGGCTCTTAATAGTATCATCAAACCAATAATCCAACAAGCAGCCGCAGCAATAGTGGCTATGTGCGAAGTGGATGTTCCCAAAAATCCCACTACATCTAAGCGAATAGCCATCAGCATGTTTGGAAATACAAGTGTGTGCGTAGATCGATGCACACTTTTGCTAGAAGCAAAAGGCTATGAAGTGATGACCTTTCATGCAAATGGTGTGGGTGGAAAAGCAATGGAAAGCCTGGTGCTAGAAGGATGTTTTGTTGGAGTATTGGATATTACCACCACCGAATTGGCAGATGAACTTTTTTCAGGTATCTGCAGTGCGGGTGGGCAAAGAATGGAAGCGGCTGGTAAACAGGGTATTCCTCAAGTAGTGGTTCCTGGTTGCATGGATATGGTCAATTTTGGAACTCAACAATCGGTACCTGAGAAGTACAAAGGAAGGCAATTATATAGTTGGGTGCCTACTGTTACGCTGATGCGAACAAATAGGGAAGAAAATCAAGTGCTTGGCGAAATCTTTGCCAATAAACTAAATCAAGCAACTGGCCATGTAGTAGTTCTTTTTCCAGAAAAGGGCCTTTCTCAAATAGATTCCGAAGGGAATGTTTTCTTCGACCCTGAGTCAAATCAGGCGCTTTCAAAATCTATTCAGAATAACTTGAAATCAGAAGTACCTTTTGTCAACTTGCCATTTCATATCAACGATCTTGCATTTGCTGAGAAAGCTGTGGAATGGCTGCTGGAATTGATTAATACCGAGAGATAAAGATACTGAGAGATAAATAAATATAGCCTTGATCCCTGGGCATCCCGATAGAATATCGGGACTCTACGATCTATGCAACTCGAAGAATTTGATAAAAAAAGATAAAACTATAAAAATAAGAAAATATGCCAAACCCATGGACAGGAAAGGGGAATCCCTATACCAGACAAGAAGTAAGAGATCGACTTAGAAATACCTTGGCGCAGAAGAAAGCCATAATCGCTGCTGGTGCAGGAACAGGCATCTCTGCCAAATTTATAGAAAAAGGTGGTGCGGATCTCTTGATAATTTACAACTCCGGCAGATTTCGCATGTCAGGACATGGCTCTACTGCCGGACTAATGGCTTATGGAGATGCAAATGCCGTAGCCATGGAAATTGGGGAATTTGAGGTACTACCGGTCGTAGAAGAGGTTCCAGTGATTTGTGGAGTACATGGTTCTGATCCTAGAAGACGTATGTGGCATCATTTGCTGAAAGTGAAAGAAATGGGTTTCTCAGGAGTCAATAATTTTCCAACCCACTCTA
>JAQBYK010000100.1 GCA_027622635.1 bacterium | reverse complement strand
AGGGTTAGTACATTTTTCATAAGCACCTGCACCTACTGCCGTTGTTATCATTATTCTATAATCTTCCGGTAGGTTTACATGGTTGCTACCGGAGTTTTGAGCTTCTCTTACTTTTAGTACTATTTCCTGGAATTTCTTGAAGGCGGCTTCATTTTCTGGGCTAACCTGCTTTTGCTTGAAACATTCAGCTACTTTGTTGTAGTCACTTTGGCCTAAGACTAAATACAGTCCATCATGAGCGGCTATTTTGCGAGCTAGTTTGGATTCCATAAATTTCTTGTTGTCAGTTTTATCCAGTGGGCTTTGGAGTTGAAGAATGGCTTTTCCGATATCTCCTTTGACACCACCATCTCCAGGTGAGTATTTTTTAAGGTTATATATCCCACTGTCCTTTTTTGCTTCGCTTCCCAGATAACTTGTGCCTCTTAATCCTTTTATTTTCATTGTTCCAACTACCGAGAGCATATATGCTCCATCTTCCAGAGCTGCCTTTTGCTTCGAATCCTTGAAGTCCAGACCATCTCTTATATCGTTTATTATTTGATTTGCCATTTCTTCAGGGCTGCTTGTTAAGGAGATTTCTTTTGAAACCTCTTTGAATTGTTCGCTAAGCACTTTTCTGGCAAATTTTGCGTGCTTTTCAAATGTTTTCATTTTATCGCCGGCTTTTATGAAACTTTCGTGGATAAGATCTACGTGTAAAAGTGCCAGTTCCGGACCCTTGAAGGATTTGAACTCTGTTTTTCCTACTATATCGGACAGGATTTGATTTAACTTGTCTTGGTTGTCAGTATTTCTGTCATTTTTAGTTGATAACTCTCTATATAATTGTTGGTTTGATTTATGGGGTTCGATCTGTTTACCTTTTAAAAATTTCTTCATTACTGCCTTGACTAGGCCTGGCCTTGGTTTACCGCTGAAACTTTCAGAGGAAACCGTATTTGTAGCTTTTTCCATTCTTCCTCTGGATTCCAGGAATGCTTTTTGGTCAGGGGTTTTTATGGTTTCGATACGACCTTTTGCTGCATCTGTTACTAATTCATGAAATTTAATGTTTGAGCTACCTCTTTCTGCAATTCCGTCTCTTATTTCAGGTCGGAATCCCGGTCTTTGATAAATTAGATATGGACTTTCTTGCTCTACTTGTTGTCTGGTTCTTCTCGGATTTGTTTTTATTGTAATTATAGTCAATTTTTGTGCTCCTTGCTTTTTGTTTGTATATACAAAATCTTCTCTTGTTATTGTTAAGCCACTTAAAGCTTCATTTCCTCCGGAGAAGAGAATATTGTTGCCTTTTGTTGTGAACTTTATTCCGCTTAATGTTGGGTCGACGATTAATTTTAGATCTCCGTCTGTTGCTACATTGAGTCGATTTAGGCCATCTTTTGGTTTGCTTGAGATCTCTACATTAATTTCTTTTAGTTTCTCTTTTATTTGAGCTACTTCGCTAAATTTGGCGATACTTGTGATCTGTGGTTTGCCTTCAAGAATGGCGAGTTTTCCGTCAGGGCCAATTGCTATTTGCCCTGTATCTCCGGTTGTTTCATGTGTTAATTCGGCTTGTGCACCTAATTCTTTTAATAGGATTGAATTCAAATCTCCTGCTGAGGCTTTGTCCATTTGTGCTTGCCCAACTACTTCTGTTCTGATGCCCACTCTTCTTTCATTGATAACAAAAGAGACGTATGGAACTACAAATGCTGTAGGTCCAACAACTCCTGCTGCTACACCTGCTCCCGCAAACTTAAATGTTACTCCGCCCGGAGAGTTTTTTGCTTTTATGTTGGTGTCTATTTCACTTCTAAGTTTATCGTAAACTTCCATTAGTGCTTTTGGGCTCATTTTGCATGTTTCCTTGGCAGCTTTAAATTCCGGCCCATATTTAGGAACCTTCATCAATTCTTTTAATACTTCAGAAGGTGATTTGCCCTGTTTTTGTAATTCTTCCACTTTACTAAACCCTTTAGTGGCTAATTCTTCTTTGAATTCTTCAGCATGTTCGCCATCAAATTTTCTCATAAACCCAATTCCTCCGCCTGCGTAGAATCCAAGTGCTGATATTCCTGCACTACCCTGAATGCCCATTGTTACTTTGCTTGAAATGGGGATATCTACGTTTGCGTGTCCTCCTACGTATCCTATGCCACCGTGTCCACCTAGGGTCCCTTTAACTCCTTTCCCGAGGTCGACTGTTTTACTAATCGCGACACCCAGTAAAGCTCCTTCTGGTCCTCCAGTTAAGCCGAATGTAGCAGTGAACCCATGTCCAATATCTATGTTTACTGCAACAGAAGCTGAAAATCCTCCTTGTGGTGAAACTACAAGGGCACCAAGGATTTTGTCTTCAATAACCTTGACTTGATCTGCTGGATATCCTGCCTTAATCGCAGCTTTTTGAATTGTTCTTATTTCTTTACTCGCAGAGAAAGGGATTTCTTTCTGTTCAGGATTCGCTTCGATGATCTGGTTAATTACAGATCCCAGTCGTATCACCGCTATTGTTTCTGCGTCGAGTCCGTCATTAAAGTTTTCCACTTTTTGTTTTAAAATCTTGTAGAGTTTAACCTTGTCTTTTGTTTTATATTTTGCGAATAGATTTTCCCTGATTTGTTTGAATTCATCGTTTAAAAACAGGTTATTGATGCCGTAATTTAGCCTTTTGTTTAACTCTTTTGTTAGTTTGTCGGGGTTATAACTTGTTACTCCGTTTTCAAGATTTGAAATTTTTCCGATTATGTAGCTTGTCTCAGATCCTCCTGACATGTATTTGTTCAAGAAATCCTTGGATGGTTTCGAAAATTTTCTTGAGCCAATATCTGCCATTGTGATGGAAATTTCTCTTGTGTCATCTCCTGTAAAGAGTGATGTTAATTTTTCTCTCCATCCGAAATCTTTATCCAGAGCTCTGTCATTGCCAAATACTTGGTTTAGCCGAGCCAGTACTTTTGCGTTTGCATCGATTCTTTCTCTTAGTCTTTTAATTTCTGCCGGTTTTTCATACATTTCTTTGCCACTTGAGATTGTTGCGAATAAATCTATAACAGTTGAATCTTTTGCGTTAAAGTTTTTTGGTAGGTCAGTAAGTACTAATCCGTCCGAACCGGGTATTTTCTTTAAACAACCCTCTTTTGCAAGGGTTTCCATTGTGTATAAGCGGAATACCAGTTTTAGCATGTCTGCTTTTTTGAATTCACCTATGCCAAGTTTTGGATCTAATTCCTTGACAACTGCTGCAAATTTGTCAGTAACCACTTTTGAAGCTGTGACTGATGTGTGTTTTTTCGGAGCTTTTGAAGACTCTGCTGGTGCCTTTGATCCTTCAACCAATGATTTTAGGGTCGAGAATTTGGCATCTTGTGGTAGCTCTGAAATGCTTGGGAGTTCTGAAATTAATTTTTCATATTTATCCTCGAATTTTGTTGGAACTGAGACTTTCACATGCAATGCAGTAATGCCGTCCAACAATTTGGCTATTGGGTTTAGGACATTTGTTCTTAAGTGATTGAGTCTCCTTATTTTTACCGGTATTTCTCCGTCAATGTATTCTCTTCTGATTGAATCCGTGGCTTTTGCTTCTGCTTGATAAGCTTTGAATTCCGGAGTTTTTGTGAAATCTTTTCCTTCAGATTGAGCTGCCTTAATCGCTAATTTTACTTGAGCCAGGGTTGTGTGAAATGCCCTGATTTTTTTAATTTTTGCTATACCTTCTTTTGTCTGCCATGGTTTTACTGCTGATTCAAGGTCAGTAAGCTCAGTCCTGAAATCATCCAGGTCTCCTTTTTTGTAATTTATTCCTTTGAATTTTGGATTTTTTGCGTATCTATCAAAAATTTCTTCAAATGTTATTTTCTCGTTTATTCCTATTTGGAGTAGTTCACGTAATTCATCTCTTACCTCTGTGTCTTTCAATCCAAATTGTTTGAATGTGTCTATTACCCTATCAATACCGTTTATGTATTCATTTCCTTGTTCGTTTATTTTATCCCATAGATTGTTCCATTTTTCATCGTCATGAATGTATTTACTGAGTGTTTTGTCGATTAGGAATTTTGGTTCTTTAATTATGTTTTCTCTATCTTTGAAAATTCTTTCACTATTTTCCGATTGGATTTTTACGTATTCGGGATTTGTTTTTTTGGATTCAAATTCTGCAACTATGGCTGATAAGGTTTTTGTTGGTGCAAGTACCTTTAGCTTATTGCCTTTGCGATATTTGAGAAGCATAC
>JAQBYK010000099.1 GCA_027622635.1 bacterium | reverse complement strand
CTGATATTTGCTGGGGGACTAGGATTCGAACCTAGATAAATAGATCCAGAATCTATTGTCCTGCCGTTAGACGATCTCCCAATGCTCATTTTCTGGTGAGGTTATTATATCAAGTGTGTGGCTATTATTTGATTCTAAGCTAATATATTTGGTTGTGAGTTCCAATATCGACAAAATATATTGCTCCTTCGTTAATATAATAAATCACTCGTATATCACCAGTTACTGAGAAGGAGCGATAGCCCTTTATGTTGCCAATAAGCGCATGGTCGCGAAGCACTGGATTGGTAGGATCATCGGCAAAAAGATCGTAGCGTGCTTCAAATTGTTGGACCCATTTCATATTTTGTTCAATTCTTTTTTTGTAGGCTTTTTTAAAGTTTTTAGTGAAGTATATATTCATGAGCGCAACATTTTAAAAAATTCTTGTTTATTTTTTGGTTTATAAACATTCTGTCCAGCCGTAATATCTTCAACCACTTTAGCATATCGTTGTTCAGCTTCTGGAGAGAGTGAAACCATTTCTCTAATTGTTATCGTAAGTTCCTGTTTTGAAAGTTTAGTAAGAAGAACACGGATTGTTTCCTGAAGAGAAGAAAATCCCATATCAGCCGAAACCATTTCGGCTTTTTTTCTGAGATCATTTGACATCGGCACCTGTACAATAGTTCTTTGCATATTATAATTATACTGTTTTAGTATTATTTGTCAAGAGCCCAAACACCACGGGCACCAATAACATATTCTGCTGAATGGTAAGCCAATAATGATCAAACATGCCGGTGAAAATTATGACGAAAAGAATGGGAAGTGCTTGAATTTCGAATTTCGAATTACGAATTACGAATTTTGCCATTAAAAAAACTACAAGGGTAAACAGGGGAATACCAAGTTCTGCTATTAATAACAAAAAAATATTATGAACTGGCTGAAGGAAGTGGTACGAATAGGGAATAGGGAACACACCCTGGGCAATCAAATAATTTCCCACACCAACCCCAGAAATAAGATGGTCACGAATAATCATAAGGCTCGTGGTGATAAGCCACACGCGTTTATCCACTGATTCTGGGTCGCCTTGTGCTATGAAAAATACACCAGATAGAGCAATAGGAAGCAATAATCCAGATATCCTACACCAGGTGCACGCTGACTTCTTTCTCAAAACACTTATCACGGTCACTATTACATATCCAAGTATGGCAACTTTTGAAAAAGAAAAAATAATGAGAAGAGTTGAGATGATCAAGAACAAGTTTTTCTGGATCCCAAATCGAGTTTGGGATGACAAAGTGGGAGAGAATAAAATAAACGAATATAATAATAAATAAAATCCACCCAAAGCATTCGGATGAGGGAATGTGCCATAAGCCCGCAATAATTCAATTCCTTGCAAACTGACTTTTGCAATTCCTGGAGTGGTTATAGCAAATGACCGCTCACCCAAAAAATAAAACAACCCTTGTAACGAATGACCGCTTATGATTTGTGCTAACCCCAACCCCAGCTGCACGAGCGCCATGGCTAGAAATGCATAGAGTATGTGTTTCGTATTCAATTTAGTTGATCGAATAATCCAAAAAACGGCACCAAGCTCGGCTATCTTCATCAATTTATAAACACTCATGAGAGGGGAGAAAGAGGTTGCGATATTCAGAATTAAAAATAAAGAAATAAGAACATAAACCAATTTGTCATCCTGAACTTGATTCAGAATCTTTTTAACAATACCTGGATCCCGCATCAAGTGCGGGATGACAGTGATGATGACAAGAATAATCACAAGGATATCTGTTGCATACAACGCTGGGGCAAGTAAATCTATAGGAATCCCATGAATGATTGAATCAGAAATAAAGAAAAACGTGCCAAGTTGGGTGGGAAGGAGAAAAAGGAGTATAAATTCTAGTATTTTTTTGACATTCGGCATTCTGTTATTGTTTAGGATTTAGAAATTAGGAATTAGAGATTACCCTTATTGTATCTCTCTCCCTTCCCTTATTATAGTAGAAAGCAGTGGGATTAAATCAATGTACATTTGCGGTTTAAAGACAATAAAAAAGGTGGGCTTCTCAAAAGTATCTTGTCGCTCACGAGCAAAAGAAACTTGAGTGGCAGAGATGAGGTTGCCAGAGATTTTGAGCGGTGTGTCTGATGAGCCAAAATCATAGCCTTGCGCAATGAAGATGCCATTGAGTTGAGTGTAAGCTTCGTCAACGGTAATAGTTCCCGTTGATATGATGGCTATCGATCGAGATGTAGGAGTGGTAGGATTGAATACATGATTATTTCCTGGACGGTTTGCAAAATTGACATTCCCTTGCACAATGAGTACTGATTTATCAGGAAGCACGTTGGCATTGGCTTGGGTTATATCAAGATTGCCTGTTTGGAGTATATTAATCTTTCCCGCTTCAGCATTTGCAATATCGGTAATGATTTTTACGGATTTACGTGCTTTAGCATATTGGATAAATGAGGTAAGATGATTGGTATCATTGGTAAGATTATAATAGTCCCTACTATACCCCTTTCGATTCCACTTGTTTGCGGAAGATTTCACATTAGGTCCAATGCCAAAATCTATGGTGCCCAAGGCATATATTACTCCTGCATTCCCAATATCAAAGTATGGTCGAGTGGTATCTTCTAAATCATAGGCTTGTGCCACATTGGGAATGATAAAGTCTATGATAGAGGCCACCCCATAATATGAGGTATCTTTAAGTTTAACCCACCCACCACCACTCAATGGTGTTCCTATTTCATAATAATGCCACCAGAGATCGTTATAACCTCCTGCTGGGCAATTTATGATAGCAGCATCCCCAAATGTTGGGGTACCCGTATGACAGCTAGTATCATTCTCACAAGAAGTATACCCTACATAATACCCTGGTATTTGTGGAGCAGATACAGTATGTGATCCTGCACTTACCGGTTGGAAATAAGGTTGATTTGCATTGGTAGCTGCTCCATCAAAGGTAATCGTTTGCACACTTGCAGGAGGTTCATTTCTATTTGCCGGCATCATGACTTTGTATCCTTGTATGGTACAGGGCGGGATGGGGGTTAGTGTTGGTATTGGTGGATTGATAATAGTGATATTTTTCTCAGACCAAGAGGTGCCACATCCGCTGGAACTATCACTTATGGCAGCTGTTCTGATAGTATAGTTGCCTACTGGCAATGAAGGTGTCCAGCTATATGTCCAACCATTATCGTTAGGATTGCCCGAGCCACAGTAACCAGCTGTATCAGGTCTATTTGTTGAGGTAACGTTCCCTGCAACGCCATTACAATTATTCCAGGTTCCTGCGTCACATCGGTGAATATCCACGCGATTTCGGGCAACTCCTGTGGACCCTTTACAAAACCTTGCCCAGCCATTCAATAAGTATGTTTGACCATTGGTGAATGTAGAATTATCTGCCGGGTTATCGAAGTAATTATAAGCGGTGCAGGCTGGAGTGGGAGTTGGAGCACTAATTGTTGCATCACGATAGCAACCTACATTTCTCGCCTCTCCTAAATCACGTGTTGATTCTGCAGCACAGTAGGGTACAAAATAATATGTTGCTCCGTTTGTGATTCCGTCAGGATCGGTTATAGTTCCACTGGATTCTCCATTATTAATTCGGGAAATTATATTTCCACTACCTTCTGTAAAGCTTCGAACGATCGCCAATCCTTGACCGGGATTGCTCTCTCTCCAATAGCTCCAGGTATAGGAGCCACTGCATTCAAAGTCGAATGTAATCTGCCCTGTTGCTGGATTCGTCGTGACTTTTGGCGATGTTCCAGATGCACAACTAGTTTCACCTCCGCTTGGCACATTTGCAGTTGCACATATACCGGGGACAAGTTGATCGCAAGAATATCTAACCCCTCCTGTTGTTGGAGTAGGAGTACTGGGAGGCACAGGAGTATTTGTGGGGGGAGCTGAAGTGGGATTTGTCCATGTGCAGCCATTAGCCGTTGTGCAATCTCCACACGTTCCTGCTGTACAGGCAGCCGCAGAGCTTCCAGAACACTGATTAAGTGTAGTTTGAAAACAAAAAGGTTGACCACATACGCACGTGCCAATTGCATTACAAGTGCCTCCTGGATTTGAACAAGAAGTTCCTCCAACACTACAATCACATCGCGTGGTTGTTACGCCACACGCCCAAGAACCAGTACACCCTGCATAAACTTCTGGAATCAAAAAATTTCTTATACGATTTAACAGCCTTTTTTCTTCTGAAACTTG
>JAQBYK010000098.1 GCA_027622635.1 bacterium | reverse complement strand
GAAGCATTTATTTTTACATCAAAGACAATCTTTCTATTCTTGAACAAGTCAACCAAGGGGAGCCCTAAAGACCTTTCTCGAACTTGACCAAGCCACAGTTTTATTGTTTTGGTATACTACCTTCATGAAAGCCTTAACCAATACTTGGTTGAAAACAGCAGAAGCTGACTATGATACTGCATCATATCTGTTTGAAGGAGCTAGATATCCTCATGCCATCTACTTTTTATGCCAAGCTATTGAGAAATTATTAAAAGCAGCTCAGGTTGAGTTCACAGATTTGACTCCAAAAAAAATTCACAGATTGGAAAACTTAGCACATGATTCCACTTTAGAATTCTCTGACGATCAATATGATATATTAACTGATCTGTCCAAGATTTATAGCAAGATTAGGTATCCCGATATTGCTCAGGTTTCATATAACACAAAAGATAAAGTTAACTCACTATTTGAAAGCGGAAAGGAGTTGCGTCAATGGATATTAGGCAAGTTGCAAAACCGGTAAACACTTTTATTAATGCTTTACCAAAGATGGTACAACCCTCACAGGTGATTATTTTTGGGTCGCAAAATGATGGTACTGCAGTAGAAGACAGTGATATAGATATCGTTGTAGTATCGAAAGATTTTGAAAAAATTAGCGAAGATAAGAGGCTCGATATTTTATATAAAGCTTCTAGGTTTATTTCTCCAGAGATACACCCTTGGGGTGTTACTCCAGAAGAACTTAACGCAGCTGATGACCAATCAACTTTGGGAACTGCTAGGAAATTCGGTGGGCAATTCATTTAGTTACGAGAAAATAGAGGTTCTCAACTTCCCTCACTTCATCTCTCCAGGCTAAAGTAGTCCGTGTAGCGACCCACCGGGAGAGCGTTTCTTTTTTCCTCAAGTATTTTTATTTGATCCCGATAGGACTCGAACCATTTCAATAAATTGTTATAATCATGTTCTATGGTTTTCAATACCTTTTCCATAAAAAATATTCTTACTACTAAGGCAATAAGTCAGAAAAATATTCCAATAATGTATGCAGTGAGCTTGTTAAGTATGCTCAAGTTTACCATGCCCATTTGGGTATTATTTTTGAGCGGCCATGTATCTAATGGTCAAATTGCTATTTTAACTAGTTGGCTATTTGCAGCAGTTTTCATTTTAGAATTACCTACAGGTGTGCTTGCAGACTTGTTGGGGAAAAAGACCATAATATCATTAGGCTTATTTATTTCTATGATTGTCCATTTTATTTATCCATTCGTTACTCAGTTTTGGTCTTTTTTCATAATTTTCTCTCTACTAGCATTAGGAGAAGCACTAGAGTCTGGATCAGGTGAGGCGTTAGTTTACGACTCTTTAAAAGAAGACAATAAAGAAAGTTCATTTAAACTGATTAATGGAAATTTGAGTTTCTTAACACAAATAGGATTTGTTGTAGCAAATCTAGCAGGAGGCTGGTTATTTTCCTTAAATGCAACGTTTCCTTTTCTACTATCTGGTTTTTCACTGTTTATAGCATTATTGTTTTCTTTACAACTTAAGGAACCAAGCATAGACTCTGAGGTATTTACATTAAGAAACTATATTAAACAAATCAGAGATGGATTTTTACAACTCACGAAACATAAATGGATATTTCAGCTTAGCATGCTCTACGTTTTAATTGGCGGTGTGAGTTGGGTGTTCCAAAGGCTCATTAATCTTATGGTGCTAACAGAAGTTGGCATTACCGCAATTGGTATAGGGTTGATAATGGGAGGATTTCGGTTATTTAATGTAATATTTTTGAAAAAAGTGATTGAAATAAAGTGGCTAGAAAAATCTGGATTTGATTTATTGTTGTTGCCTATCTTGATGGTAGTTTCATACCTGCCCGCATATTGGTCTAGCAAGAATGCAACAATCTTTCTAGTAGGTGGAGCAATGATCGCGGCGACGGGAAGGTTCATGATACTCAATCCATACTTAAATGAGGTGATTGATTCAAAATACAGAGCTACAACACTCTCAGCTCTTAATATGCTAGTAAGTTTAGTGCTTATTATTTCAATAATAATTTCAGGACCTCTGATTGATATGTATGGAAGTAGATTGGTCATGACTCTATTTGGAGTTACATCACTTATTCTAATTGTTCCCCTGTCACTTCAAGTGTATAAAAGAAGAAAGAGGTATTTATCAGTTTAGAAAGTTGGATGAAAAGCAAGATTAAGTTTTTGCTGATTAATATGTGAGAATAGAAACGCCTCAACCCAACTCCTAGTTCGAGCAACAACCTGTCGGGGGAGCGTTTTTTTTCAAAGATTGATATACCAATGTATTTGTCTTATTAATGCCGCCGGTAGGACGGGTTGCCTGGGACACGGACTGAGTTTTGTAATTGTTCTATTGTTCCGAATTGTTGTAAGATAATTGCTATATGGCAAAAAAGAAAAAGCTAGATGATCTGAAACCTAGAATTACGCAAAGGATAGCTGCAAGGATTGTTGATCAAATACTTGTCCAGCTGGCTGTAGGCGCAATCTTTTTTCTACTGAATTGGATTATTGGTGAAGATCCGTCTGACCTAGTTGTTTATGCGTCATTTGGACTCTATCTGTTAATGTCACTGACATATTACATTTACTTTACATATAAGTTTGATGGAGCAACCATTGGTAAAAAAATGGCAAAATTGAAAGTTGTCTCTCAACAAGGAAAGCTTTCGCTAAAGCAGATAATAATTAGATACGTTTCGCTAGACTTTATGCTGGATGGGTTGATTTTTCTTTTGACCACTGTAGTCCTGCTATCTACCAAGCAAGAGAGAAGTCTTGAAGCACTTTTGTATATCGTGACAACTTTAGTAATTTTGTTTGATAAACGAGGAAGAGGCTATCACGATTTTATTGCTGGCACTGTTGTAGTGAAGTCGTAATCGGTTGTGGTCATTTTCACCATCAACCCCATAACAATTTTCCTCATTTCCTCTCTCCAGGCTAAAGTAGTCCGTGTAGCGAACCATCCTCAAATCACTGTATGATGGGGTAGTGAAAAATAAAAAGTTAGCTAAACTTCTTAAAACCATTTTTTTTATACTGCTGCCGTTTTTGTTGTTCTTTTGTAGCATGATAGTTGCTGGGGTTGTGATAAACATAACAGGCGTAGCTGCCTGGTATCAGAGCGTACATATCGAAACAAAAGCACTCGTCCGTCAATCAGAGGTGATGTTGATGAACGTCATTACCTTGTCGCTCATATTTTTGTTTAATCTCATATTTTCCATACTTTCAGTACTCATTGTGAAAAACAGAAAGTACGGATTCTATGTGTTGGCACTGCATCTGACTACAGGTGCAACTATTATTTTTTTTCTAGGTTGGCTAAGTGATAGTTTTTAAAGGGTGAAGTCATATTCTGGTGTGTTCTTTTCCCACAAACCCATAATAATTTTCCTCATTTCATCTCTCCAGGCGAAACCAGTTCGTTTGTATCCTCAACGATAACAGTCCTATGTGAAAATATTGTATTGAAAACTTCGGCTGGGATATACGTATCTTTTTGATATTTTTCCAATCCCCTTGAGTCGTGAACAAAAACCCCCTCAACCTTGTTGTTAAACATTTTCAACCCGGTTGCAAGTAACAGGTGTCCACCGAGCTTTCCACCCGTCCTAAGACGAAACGATCCATCTTCATAAATATCTTGTCTAACGGGCACTTGAACAGACAAAATAACAAACTTGTTTTTGAGAATATCCACTGCCACTGACTCGATACTTTGCCATTTTTTAGACTTTGCTGTGACGCCGTACTTTTGTAGCAAAGCTACTAATGAATTATGAAACCAACCTTTGTCCACAAAGGTGTCACCCTCATACAATATGTATCCTCCAAGATCGATGCCTTCTTTGGTTAAATCCATTATTGTTTTGTTCTTTGCCTTCTTTTTATTTTCCAAAATCATTTTCACACAAGCAATGCCACAATTTCTCCAAACCCAAAATGAGAACTCTTCTGCATTTTCTGCTCCATAAGTAGCTATGTGTTTTTTATTTTTGAGTATCGTTTGAGGGGTAATTGACTGAGGATATATTCCTACAAACTGTGAAAGATACTTAGGTTTAGGGTCTATAAAGTGTGTGCCATCAGTTTTAGTAAGTTTGCGTCTATAGATTAGTGAATTTACATAGGAGATGAGTGAATAGATGTAAGATTTCATGATGACTAGTAGCTAGTCTAGCTGTAGGGGAGAGAATACTCAATGTGATGCTAGGGTTGGAAAATGCGCAGCATGAGGTTGGAATTTAGTGCAAACT
>JAQBYK010000097.1 GCA_027622635.1 bacterium | reverse complement strand
TGACGATGTGATATATTTTGATCCTTCGGATATGGAGAGGCCTCTCGGCTTAAATTTGCTTGAAGGTGATACTTGGGAGGACAAGGAGCTGGTTGCACTTGATTCCATGAATATCATGATTAAATTGTTTGATGAAGAAGTCTTTGGTCCTCGTATTCAGGATTATTTTAGAAATGGTTGTTTGACTTTAATGTCTGATCCGGCTGGCGGTGCACTTACGGATATCGTGCGCTTATTCACTGATGATGATTTTGCCAAAGTTAAGCGTCAATTTGTTACTAACCCCGTTGTGGCATCTTTCTGGGATCATCAGATGGCTAAAACTGGTGCCAGGGAGAAGCAAGAGATGATTCCCTATTTTGCAGCTAAATTTGGGCAGTTTGTTACAAACACAATGATGAGAAATATTATAGGTCAAGCTAAATCCGCATTTGATTTTAGTGATGTCATGCAGGAAGGAAAAATTCTTTTGATGAATCTTTCCAAAGGTAGTGTTGGTGAGATTAATTCAAAACTTCTCGGTTTGATAATTGTTCAAAAAATACAGATGGCTGCCTTAAAGAGACAGAAGATTGACCCTAAGGAACGAAAAGATTTCTTCCTTTATATCGATGAGTTCCAGAACTATGTTACGGAGAGTATTGAGACTATCCTTTCCGAGGCCAGGAAATATAGACTTGGTCTTGCAATTGCTCACCAATATCTCGGACAGCTGGAGGATGAAGGAGGTGGCAGAAAGAAAGGTGCAAACCTTAAAGACGCTGTCTTTGGTAATATAGGTTCAATGATGTGCTATAAGATTGGCGCTCAGGATGCTGAACATATGGCAAAAGAGATGGCTCCGGTTTTTAGTGATCAGGATTTGATCAATATAGATAAATTCAAGGCTGTTATGAAGCTGTCTATAGATACTCAGCCTAGTAGGCCTTTTAGTATTATCCCTGTTAATCCTTATACTGAGGAAGGTGATAGAGAGGCTTCCGAGGCATACAAACAACTTTCCCGCCTCAAATATGGTAGGGATAGAGATTTCGTTGATCGTGAAATTTTGAGAAGAATAGGGGCTGCGTAAATTATGCATAATGGCACGTTTCTTTAAAATTGCAAGCCTGGCTTCGCGCTAGTCTTTCCTTTTTATGGTATAATTTTCAGATTTATTTAAACAAAAATAAAAACAAAAATGAAAATAATAAAATACATAAAAAGGATTCTTATAGATCTCTTAATTGTGTTTTTAGCATTCTTTACTGTTGCAACTAATTCTACTTTCCATGGCGAGCTAGTTGTTGCTGAGGGATTATCCGCTGGAGAAGAGAGTATCAATTACCCTTATAGTAGAACTTTTACGATTTCCGCTTATTACTCTCCCCTGCCATGTCAAAATCGATATGCTACAGGAAGCTATTCCGGTGATATTCGCTTAAATGGCAGTGGTGTAAATAGCGCAGATGGCACTCCCGTATATCCTGGGATGATTGCAGCTCCAAAAAGTTACCCATTCGGGACTAAGATGGATATACCTGGTGTCGGTATTGTTGCCGTTCATGATCGTGGAGGCGCAATTAAGGCAACCAATGGAATTCCCGGTGTGTATGACAGGCTGGATGTTTGGATGGGATATGGTGACAAAGGTCTTGAGAGGGCTTTGAATTGGGGCAAGCGCACCTTCGATGTTGTAGTTTACGGCCAGAATGATTCTATCTCCGAGCAAATCGCGCTTGATGGATTCTCAGATGATGAGAGGACTCCACGAGATTGTGTAGTGGATACTTTTTCAAATGAAACTATATCAGGCGAACAGATTTCATCAACTCCCGAGGTTGAATCAACTCCTGCACTTTCATCAACTCCCGAGGTTGAATCGCCTTCTGTCATTCAGGTTACCAGATTGGATGCTGATCTTAAGATAGGCAGTTCCGGTCCTAAAGTAACCGAGCTCCAGAACGAGTTAAAACGCTTAAACTTTTTCAAGACTGATTTGACAGGCTACTATGGTCCGGTTACAGAACATGCGGTTTTTAAATTCCAACAATCGCAGAGGTTGGTTGGTGATTTAGAGTCTCAGGGTGCCGGTATTTTTGGCCCGAAGACTCGTGACCGAATGAATGAGATATTTGTTGCAAGGTCGTATACCACGATACAGGTAGCCCAGACTACCGCAGAAAATTTTGAAGGTTTATTGGCCTATGAAATTGGTTATGGAGCTACCGGCCCTGAAGTGACCAGTTTGCAGAAGTTTTTGAAGGCCAGAGGTTTTTTTGAAGGTAGCTTTGTCACTGACTATTATGGCTCGGTAACCAGAGAAGCGGTTAGAAAATTCCAGCTGGAATACAATCTCATTGATTCTTCAAGTGATTCCGGTGCCGGTCATGTTGGACCCTCAACCTTAAAGATGATCAATAGCTTCTCCTAGGATTTCTCTCAGCTCTTCTTCAAGAAGATAGACTCTGTTTTCGCACTGAGTGATTTTTTTGTGGTCATCACCTATTCTTCGATTCCGTTTTGATCCTTCCTCAAATCTTGTTTTAAGGCTTACTACTTTGTCTCTATCAACTCTTTTATCTGCGTAATACAAAATTTTCTCTTCCCATGTTTGAAGGTTATCAATTTCCATAAATGCGTGTTTTTCTATGAGCTGTCCCAGCTTCTTTTCTCCACGCTCTCTGAGTACTTTTGACATTGCCTGCTCGTGTCCCATTTCTCCGTATTTTTTTCTCAGTTCTTTCCAGAATTTTATATCTTCAATTTTGCAGGGATCCGGAAATTCCGACGGTTTGAAATCTTTCATATCACATACCCTAAGTACATCATGCAATAGTGCGGCATTTGCTGTTAGCTCCATGTCGAAATTAATCCCTTTATTCTTAAGTGTTTTCCCCAGAGTTTTACAAATACAGGCGACCACCTTCATGTGATTTAGTATATGAGCAGGAACATGAAATTCTGAATAGATATTTTCTATATCTTGTTTAGTCATTAATTTCGATTTTACGAGCATTTTCGTCCAGGTATTCAAGGCTTACGTCTATTCTCTTTTCAGGTAAATTGTCTTTCATTCTATCGGCCCACTCTATGACAATTATGTTTTTCCCATTTTCGATTAGTTCCTCGATCTCCTTGAGCATAAGTTCATCAATTTCTTCAAGACGATATAGGTCTATATGATAGAAATTGAACCGGTCCTTTTTATAATGCCTTATATATGTGTATGTCGGACTTTTGATTGAGAACTTTTCTATATTTAGTGCTTCCGCTATTCCCTTAGTGAAAATTGTCTTGCCGCTGCCAAGATCTCCATATAGACAAACAATTCCTCCACTTTTGATTCTTACCCCTATTTTGTTGGCTAATCTCTCTGTATGTTCTGTACTTTTGCTTATATACATGTTATAATGCTTAGAAATTTAAAAACAAAATAAACTATTATGTGGACAAAATCTACTAAGTTGCGATTCAGGGGAGGCCTGCTTGCACTGGGGACATTGCTTGTTGCAAGTGTTGTTGGGTTGTCTGACAGCACATGGCTTTACAAGGCAAGTATACTTGATTGGCCTGAGCATGAGCCTTTTGATGGCACTGTTTACCCTGTTCAAATGGTTCCCGATTGGGTTGGATTAGATTCTTCCAAATGGGATCTTCCCTATAGTGAGCTGGATGAATCAGATTTAGTTGCCATTCCTGTTTATGATCCTACTAAGCTTAGCACAAGTACCGATGATTTAGTCTGGGGAGATCCCGATGATAATATTCTAAGGAATGCCAAGATTACCTATTCTACCCCTTATCTGGGAAATTACGAATTAGATGGTATTGAAGGTGCGGGTTCTCATCCTGCCGTAGATATAAAGATACCGGAGGGAACACCTATATTTGCGATTGCTAATGGTACTGTAATCAAGATCTCGAATCAGAGTTCCGGTTTTGGTAATCATATTGTTCTGCAACATAATAATTTCCCCGATCCTAATGGATCCAGTGCTACTATTGTCCTATATTCTTCTTATAATCATAACAGTGCCAATTTGGTCAGTGAGGGTGACGTTGTTAAGAAAGGGCAACAAATTGCTCTTTCCGGTTCTACCGGTACCGCTACGACTCCACACTTACATTTCCAGATTGATAATGATCAAGCTCCCTGGCATCCATTCTGGCCCTTCACATGGGCAGAGGTTAGTGAGGCCGGTTTAAATTTTTTCTCTGCTGTTAATGAAGGGCTTGGTCGGGAAAGTGCTAGATTGACTACCGTTAATCCTCTTAATTATGTTCAGACTTATCTGGATGTTAAGAGTGGTGTAGGTCCTGAAGCTGAATCATATGTAAGTGAGGAAGAAACTGTTGTGTTGGAAGAACCC
>JAQBYK010000096.1 GCA_027622635.1 bacterium | reverse complement strand
CAAGAAGTATGGTTCTACACATTAGGGAGCGTTGTATTTATAAGTTTGATATCTCTTGTGGGTATTTTTACTATTTCCATGAAGGCTGCAATGCTGAAAAAATTCATGATATACATGATAAGCTTTTCTGCCGGTGCAATGCTTGGAGATGCTTTCATACACTTGTTGCCAGAAATAGTAGAGGAGAAAGGCTTTGGACTGGACATCTCCATATACCTATTATCAGGAATAGCATTCCTCTTTATAATAGAAAAAATCATACATTGGAGGCATTGCCACCATCCCACAACTGCCGATCATCCACACCCTTTTGCCTGGATGAATATATTTGGCGATGTGATCCACAATTTTATAGACGGTCTGATAATTGCAGCAGCCTATTTAGTGAGCATACCGGTTGGACTGGCAACAACTCTCGCAGTTGTACTACACGAAATACCTCAGGAAATAGGGGATTTTGGAGTATTGCTGCATGGAGGTTTTTCCAAAAAGAAAGCATTGATCTTGAATTTTTTGACAGCATTAACAGCTGTCTTGGGGGCAGTAATAGCTTTAGCTCTGAGCTCATATACGGAAGGTATTACTACATTCCTAATCCCATTTGCTTCAGGAGCATTCATATATATAGCTGCCGCTGATCTTATCCCGGAGCTTCACAAGGAAACCAAAAGCTCCAAATCCTTAATGCAGTTCGCGTGGTTTGTTCTCGGAGTACTTCTCATGGTAGCTTTAGTAAAATTTGAAATATAAAAAATGCCATCACCAAAAAAATACATTAAGGAAATCGAGTCGGTAAAAGATCTACTGGCTGAGGGTAATGAGCTTCTCAATTTAACAGTTCAGGATATAGATCTTGGAGAAATTGAGTTGGACTGGGAGAATGTAAAAATCGCCAATACCACCTTTTTAGGCTGCCAAATCCCAATGGAGCTTGAAATTTGGCTGCGGGAAAAGGGAGCCACAATATTCCCAAAAGCAATTGGGCTTCCATATAATCCATATCGGAAAAATCTATACACATGGGCGGAGCTCTTAGAAGGATTTACCCCGGAAAATGATGAAAGCAAGGATCTTCATATATACGAACACTTCGAATCATTTAGGAACTGTATAGACATAAACGAAGCTCTTTCGCAGAGAATTCATGATCATGCAATTGATGACGCACTAAGTCAGATTGTGGGGATGGATGACAAGGGAATGACTGAGAAAAAATGTGTAGGAATAATGGGCGGACATGGAGCCAAAAGAGACGATCCGGTTTTTGAAAAAGTAGCGAAAATGGCTAAAGCTCTAACAGAGGAAGGCTATTTTATTATGTCTGGTGGAGGCCCGGGAGTAATGGAAGCTGCAAATTTCGGCGCATATTTTGGTGGAAAAACCGATGAAGAGATGAAGGATGCGCTTGAGATATTAAAAGTTGAAACCGATTTCAAGAAGTCCGAATATATTGTTCAGGCAAAGAGTGTGGTAGAAAAATATCCAAATGGTGCGGAAAATTTGGCAATCCCGACATGGTTCTACGGGCATGAGCCATCAAACTTATTTGCCACGGCTATCGCCAAATATTTCTCCAATTCATTGAGAGAAGACGTGCTACTGGCTACAGCACTCTACGGAATAATCTACGCACCCGGAAGTGCCGGCACGATCCAGGAAATCTTTGCTGATGCGGCTCAAAATCACTACGAAACTTATGGATATCTAAGCCCGATGGTATTCTTCGACAAGAAATATTGGACTGAAAACCTAAACGTAATGCCACTCATAAAACAGCTGTCAGATGGACACAAGTATGGCGAAATGATCAACATATTTGATGAAGGACAGGAGGTAATTGACTTCATCAAAAGCAAACCACCGGTTAGATCTCAATGAAAATGTCCCTGTTTCTCTGCAGGCACACCTTTCGTACTTACAAATGCAGCTATCAAGGTTGTGATTGGAACTGCAAGAATCAAGGCAATGCTCCCAATCAAAGTACGAACAATTTCTTCTGCCATAAACTCCAGATTCACTACAGATTGAAAATCCGTCCCAAAATCCAGAAAAAGTAAAAGTAGAGGCAATGAAGCTCCAGTGTAAACCAAAATAAGTGTATTCACCAGAGAAGCAATATGATCCTTTCCAACAATCATAGCCCTTGAAAAGAGCTCCGGGAATTTAATATTTTTCTTTGTCAATTTTAGCTGCTGCACTATTGATGCCTGAGAAATCGTGATGTCATCAAGAATACCAAGGATAGAGATCAAAATTCCGGACAAGATAAGCCCCTGGAAATCAAGATTGCTTGCGGTACCCAGTTTTAAAAAATTTACCTCTTCTGAGGCGAGACCACTCAAATGTGCATAATCCGCAAAAAAAGCAGCCAATAGGCCGGCTACAACCAAAGTTAATAAGGTACTAAAAGCGGCAATAAAAGTCTTTCTACTAAAACCATGAGATGAATAAAACGTAATAGGAATTATTAAGGAAGCACCCAGGATGGTAACTAAAACAGGGGAATGCCCTTCAAGAATAAGAGGAAGGATAAGCTTGAAAATAATAACAAAGGATAGCCCCATCCCAATCAAGGCACCGAAACCTTGCCAACCGGTCACAAGTAAAGCAACCAGGATGAAAAGTGCGAAAAGCACCAGGAGCTGCGATGTACGCTTGTAATCGGATACATAAGAAATGTCCCGGTCAGAATCCAGTACCACAATCACATGATCTCCAACTTCAAAAACTCTTTTGTAAGCGCTGTAAACTTCGTCATTTTCAAAAACTCTGGTTTCATCGGCAAATGGACCATCCAAAATCCTAATCTCCAGGGTTTGAGAAGTATCGGTAGAACCAACAACCTGAAGTATCTCAGCGGAATAATTGTCCTCGACAGCTCCGGAATCTAAGGCAGGTGCAGTATTCAAAGACCCAAAAACAACGATACCAACTAAGAACAGGCCCAAGGCGATATTGATGATTTGATTTCTCTTTATCATGGGCATTTTATCTGAATAATGGGGTGAGTGATGGGGTTCGAACCCACGACCCCCTGGACCACAACCAGGTGCTCTAACCAGCTGAGCTACACTCACCATGTTTGTGCGAAGCGAGAATAGTTCGCTCTCGATACGCGAACTTTATCTTATCAGGAACCTTCAAAAACTCAAGAAATAAAAAACCCTCCCCGCTTGGGGGAGGGGCCTTAACTAGACTTAGATGTAGAAACGCCCTAGAAAAGCCTTTAATACCCTAATCCGTTAAGTATTCCGATAACGGTAAACCGTAGTCGATAAGTTCAGTGGCCATTATTTCCTGTGCCGCACCCCAGCACTTCAGCCTTTGCACTATACAGCAATCTGTATTTAGTGATCAAGCTCAATATTTCAAAAAACTTATAATTTCTCTTGCCAAATATATCGTTTGAGCTGATAAATTGGCCAAGCTCTTATTATAGCGCAAAAAAGGGATAAGTCAATAGCCAGTAAGCCTCTACTTATTTAACTCTATATCTGCCACCTTCTCAACCATAACCCTATATTTGTGCTCAACTCGTATTTTCTTCTGTGCAAGCTGAGCCATTTTTTTCTGTTCAATTAATAGGGGATCATAGGTAGCCTGGAGAGTTTCAAGATCCATGACAGGAAGAAGAGTCTCGAGCATTCTCTTGTAATGCTCCGGAACACTGGAGGTAATCAGAAGTTTGATAATGGATTTTTGTAGGTGTTCTCTAGTCATATAATAGTTTAGGCGACTTCTTCAACTTTAGTACTGGGCTTTCCAACTAATGCAGCAATAAGGTGCTTATAGTCATCATTATCAATGTTGAAAACAAGATCGGTCAAAGTCTTTGGGTCAATCTTCGTTTTCTTCTTAACGATCAAAGTGTTGATGGTTTTAACTGTTTTGAGTACATTGCCTTTTCCAGTATTTGGGAAGAAGTATTTTCTCATGAATGTGACCACTTCATCAGTATTTTTCATAGGGCTATGAGAAAGACTTGTTAGCATCTCTTTTGCATGAGAAGCCTCTCCGCCCTCCGTCTCCACTCCAAATGCGCCGGCAAGCTTGGCTGCAGCATCTCCCATGCTGGCTTTTATCCCAAAACGACCTAAAAATTTCAATCCTTCGTCTGTGTCCTTAATCTTAAAAATCTTGAGAACGTCTTCTCCAAAAAGTTTTTGAATAGGATATTTGGATTTTTTAGAAAGTTTCGCGATTCTCTCAAGAGCTTTTTGGAAGTCAGCTTTCTTGGGGTATTTCTTGCGCAATTTTGTTAGGGTCATAAGACCTGTGGCGGCAACTGCCATAGTTTCTTCGATATCAAGTTGCTCAGTTTTACCTTCTTTGGCAGCCTCATCAACTTTTTTGAGACCGGAACTGGCCTTCCCACCTGATCTTTCA
>JAQBYK010000095.1 GCA_027622635.1 bacterium | reverse complement strand
CAGTCAATAATTGTATTGATATACTAAAAAGCACCTATCTCAATTTTACCGACGAAATTAATGAGCTAGAAGGCAAAAATGATCAAATCAAAAACTAATCCTTCTTAAGGACAGCCAAGAATGCTGCTTGAGGCATTTCCACCTTTCCCATCATCTTCATTCGCTTCTTTCCTTTCTTTTGCTTTGCCAAAACCTTCTTTTTTCGACTTACATCTCCACCATATAATCCCGCCGTCACATCCTTCCTGTATGCAGGAATGGTCTCCCTTGCAATAACCTTAGAGCCAATACTTGCCTGTATTGCTACAGCAAATTGGTGTTTTGGAATAAGTTCTTTAAGTTTTTTAGCCATCGCACTGCCAAAATAAAAGGCATCTTTCCTATGGATTATCAAAGCGAGCGCATCTACAGGCTCACCTGCAATTAATATATCAAGTTTAACTAAATCATCCTGCCTATAATCCAGATATTCATATCCCATAGAAGCATATCCACTTGTCAGACTTTTTAAGTTATCGTAAAAATCTACAACCAGAGAAGCTAAGGGAATCTCAAAAATCATCATCACTCTATCCTCATTTAGATACTGCATATCCTTATGCACACCCCTTTTGTCGGTACAAAGCTTCATTATCGCTCCCACATAATCCTTAGGAGTCAAAATTTCAACCTTAACCCAAGGTTCCTTAATCGCATCGATCTTTGAAGGATCAGGCAAATCCGCAGGGCTGGAAATCATTTTTTCCTGTCCACCATGAACAACTATATAAGAAACAGACGGAGCTGTTACTATCAAATCCAAACCATACTCCCGTTCAAGTCGCTCCTGAACGATTTCCATGTGAAGTAACCCGAGAAAACCACATCTAAAACCATGGCCCAATGCCCCGGATTGTTCAGGCTGAAAAGAAAGCGAAGAATCATTTATCTGCAACTTTTCAAGGGCATCCCTAAGCAAAGTAAAATCATCAGCATCGGTACAAAATACCCCCGCAAAAACAAAAGGACTCACTTCATTATATCCTTCAAGAATCTCAGCATTCTCAAGCTCAACTTTGGAATTGCCAGATGCCCAGATAGTATCCCCTACTCTAGCCTCACTTACACCTTTAAGTCCGGTTACAATATATCCGACTTCACCGGGCCCAAGCGATTTAGCAGCCGAATACTTTGGCTTAAAATGGCCGACCTCAAGAACTTCTATTTGCTTCTTGGTGTTTAAGAAATAAACCTTGTCGCCACGTTTAATCGAACCACTTGTCAATCGAACATAAGCCACAACTCCTTTATAAGAATCGTAAACGGAATCAAAAACCAAAGCCTTAAGTTCACTATTTTCATCCTGTATTTTCGGTGAAGGAATTTTCTTAACTACTTCCGCTAAAACGCTCTCGACATTTGTGCCCTGCTTTGCAGACACAGCCAAAATTTCATCCCTTGGTATGCCAAGTGCATTTTCAATCTCAATTGCCCTTTTCTTTACATCAGCGGAAGCTAAATCAATTTTATTAAGAACAGCTATAATCTCCAAATTATGATCGATGGCCATATAACAATTAGCCAAGGTCTGAGCTTCAATACCCTGAGTTGCATCAACAACCAAAATGGCTCCTTCACAAGCAGCTAAACTCCTGGAAACTTCATAAGAAAAATCCACATGACCCGGTGTATCAATCAAATTTAAAACATAATTCTGTCCCTCATATTCCCAATCCATCCGGACAGGCTGGAGTTTTATCGTAATTCCTCTTTCCTGCTCCAAATCCATAGTATCTAACATCTGTCCATGCTTCATCTCTCGTTTTTCAACAGTGCTGGTGATTTCCAAAAACCTATCAGCTAAAGTCGATTTTCCATGATCTATATGTGCAATAATGCAAAAATTGCGTATATTTTCCTGTTTTGTCATATTCTTGTTCAAAATAATTGCTTAAGACAAGCTGGAACATTCTAGCAGAAATATGTAGGACAGAAAGCATTTCTACTTGGACACAGTTTTATTTACTACACGAACATTGAAAAACTCGCTATTTTGTGCTATTATTTACAGATAAAACTAAAAAAATATGCAATTCAAGGTACCACAAGACGTACAGAGAGAGGACACAATCATCGGACCCTTGACCTTAAGACAAATGGGGATTCTAGGTGTAGGTGGAGGTATCGCATATGCAATCTATGTAACACTTGCAGCAAAATTCTTCATCGAAGTATGGCTTCCACCGGTCGCTATAATCAGTGTGATAACGCTGGCAATAGCATTTCTCAAAATACACACTCTCCCGTTTTGGGAATTTTTAATGCACTTCATAGAGTATCATCTGCAAGCAAAAAAAAGACATTGGATACAAGGTAGCGGATATCCATTTGTATCCCCTTTTGAACACTCAGGAAAAAAGAAAAAAGTAGAGGTGGTTGTAGAACAAAAAAATACCAAAAACATAGTCGAAATTACCAAAGTCTTAGATAGTCACGGAGAAAAAAATATGAAATAAAACATTAAAAATGGCAAAAACAGACAAAATAGCCCCGGGGAAAAAAGAAAGAAAAAACTCTAATCAAAGCACACAGAATTACCTAAGAATCTCTGAAATAAGAGATAATTTAGTTGTATTAAAGAATGGAGGGATTAGAGCAATCCTCAAAACCACAAGTCTAAACTTCAATCTAAAATCCGAAGAAGAACAAAATTCAATCATTTTTTCATATCAGGGATTTATCAACTCTTTGGAATTTCCAGTACAAATCCTGATACGTTCAAAAAAATTAGACATCGATGACTACATTGAACAAGTTAAAGGACTAGGTGATAAGCAAGAAAATAAATTATTACAAGAACAAACATATGAATATGCTCAGTATATTAAAAGACTAGTTGAATATGCAGATATCATGGAAAAGGAATTTTACGTAATTGTTCCATATGATCCGGGAGGATCAAACGAAGGACCAAACAAATTCCAGTCATTCTTCCAAAGAATCGCTCCAAAAGATAGCTATGGAGATATAAAAACACGACGCTCACAATTTTCGACATTAAAAAGAGCCTTAGACCAAAGACTAACAGTCGTAAAAGGTGGACTGGAAGGCTGTGGACTCAAAGTAAAACAGTTGGAAACTCTTGAAATAATCGAATTATATTACAACACATATAATCCGGAAAGTTCACAAACTCAAAAGTTGAAAGAGACCGACAAGATTGCTGTAGAAACAGATGAAGAATTAATAGAAAGGGAAGAATCAACGCAAAAAGAAGCAAAAAAAGCATTCCCGGCAAAGGGAACAGAAAAAAAAGAAGAGGCGGAAGAATCAACTGAAAAAACACCAGAAGCAAACGCACCAACAACAGAAACGCCAACAGCTGAAACTCCTGCAACTGCAACACCCACAGCTGAAAAAAGCTCAGAAAAATCAGGGATAGAGAATGAAACTCTTCAAAAGACTGCTTAATTTAGAAACCATTATCTTGGCAACGACCTACTTTCCCACGGTCAAGCCGCAGTAACATCGGCGATGGTAGACTTAACTACTGTGTTCGGGATGGGAACAGGTGTACCCCTACCTCTGTAGTTACCAAGAGAATAGTTTCTAATTTTTTCCATCAAATACTAGTCGAAATAAAAGATTCTCCACTTATAACGATCTAAAAATAAGTTCAATTACCTATTAGTATCACTCGACTGAACACATCGCTGTGCTTACATCTGTGACCTATCAACCTGGTAGTCTTCCAGGAGGTTATAGGGATCTTTAATCTTGGGCAGGGCTTCCCACTTAGATGCTTTCAGCGGTTATCCCCCCGAACATAGCTACTCTGCAATGCCGCTGACGCGACAACAGATACACTAGAGGTTCGTCCACTCCGGTCCTCTCGTACTAGGAGCAGCTTCCCTCAAAAATCCTTCGATCATAGAAGATAAGGACCGAACTGTCTCACGACGTTCTGAACCCAGCTCGCGTACCCTTTTAATTGGCGAACAGCCAAACCCTTGGGACCTTCTCCAGCCCCAGGATAGGACGAGCCGACATCGAGGTGCCAAACAGATTCGTCGATATGAACTCTTGGAATCTATAAGCCTGTTATCCCCGGCGTAACTTTTATCCGTTGAGCGATAGCGCACCCATATGCCACTATCGGATCACTAACACCTGCTTTCGCACCTGCTCGACTTGTATGTCTTGCAGTCAAGCTCCCTTATGCGTTTACACTATCAGCCTGATTTCCATCCAGGCTTAGGGAACCTTTGCGCGCCTCCGTTACTCTTTAGGAGGCGACCGCCCCAGTCAAACTACCCACCAAACAATGTCCTCGGTACCAGATTAATGGCACGAGTTAGATCCTAAACATAACAAGGGTGGTATCTCAAGGATGACTCCACCCCGACTAACGTCGAAGCTTCAAAGTCTCCCACCTATCCTGCACAAGTTATGGCCAGAACCAATGTCAAGCTATAGTAAAGCTGCACGGGGTCTTTCCGTCTTTCTATGATT
>JAQBYK010000094.1 GCA_027622635.1 bacterium | reverse complement strand
TTGCCGCAGGTGCAGCTACTCCTGGCACGGCAATTAAGATTGTCTTTATTTCTTTATTTGACTGGCACTTTGGGCATGATACCGACCATATGTATAGTTCAGCAGGCTTTGCACCTAATTCTGTTTCCAGTTCTGCAATATCCGCTTTAATTTCTTTCCATGGCCGTTTTGACACTTTTGTATATACTTCTTTTCCGGCTAGAGAAACGATATTCTTATTGTTGGCGTCTCCTCCTGTTACTTCTACGAGTACGGATGCTAAAAACATGCCCCCGGTGTCTAAAATCATTGGATTGGCTACTTCCTGAAAACCTTTCAATACTGCTGTTTTGGTAGTACGAAGTACATCAATGGCAAATGACAAAGGATAATAAAAAATTCTTGGAGAAAATCCCTTGTAAAAGGTTTTTTCAATTGTCTTTTTTTGCTTATCCCAGTCGGCTTCAGATACTGTTGGGCATTTACATGCTACTGCAGCAGGAGCAGCGGCTGTTTCCGCAGATGTCGCAGCCGGAGTTGCTGGTGCCTGCGCGGCAGGAGCAGACGCTGGAGCAGCAGGTGCCTCTTGCTGGGCTGTTGCAGCTGGTTCAGCTGCCGGAGCTGCTTCTTGTGTATTATCTTCAGTCATGATTATTTCTTAAATTTTGGTATTGCTTTTTTTATTGTAGCTGATTTTATTTAAATTACAAATCATTAGAAGAATTTGACTTAGTAAGTGGGCATTGATAGATTGGAATTCGTTATTTAACAATAGGGTTTGGCTAAACTTTCTACTAAATTTGCTTTCACTGTTTGCAGCGCAAATTTCTTGAAATTTTTCCTTCGCTCCGCCGCAGTCTCGCAGAGCTCGCAGCGGCTACGCTCCGGATCGCCAAACTCGCTACTTATGGGGCGTCGCCAAGTGGTAAGGCACATGGTTTTGGTCCATGCATTCCGGGGTTCGAATCCCTGCGCCCCAGCCATAATCTGTACCCCAAAAAGTGGACACATACTTTTATTTAACGATTTAATATGTTAGCGTTTTGCTTGCATTTTAACTCTTCTTTCTATGTATATTTTAATTGGATTCGCATTTTTAGCAGGAGTGGTAACAATTTTGTCGCCCTGTATTTTGCCTGTCTTGCCAATTGTCCTATCTGGAGCAACTGTTGGAAGTAAAAAGTATCCTCTTGGAGTAGTTGCTGGGTTTATTGCCAGCTTTACTTTCTTTACACTGTTTTTGACTACATTGGTGAGTTTAACAGGTGTTTCTGCAAACTTTTTACGTTATTTATCAATAATAATTATTTTGCTTTTTGGCCTTGTTTTGATTATTCCAAAACTAACTTTGTATTTTGAAATTCTTGTATCGAAGTTTCATATAAAAAAATCTAACAAAAATTCTTCTGACCATGTTAACGGGGGGGTTTGGTAGTGGATTTTTTGTTGGAATTTCACTTGCTCTTATATGGACTCCTTGTGTTGGGCCAATTTTAGCTTCTGTTATTGCTTTAGCTTTGTCTGGTTCCGTTAATGGCAGTGCGGTTTTGATCACTTTTGCTTATGCATTTGGAACTGCGATTCCATTGTTAATTGTGATGTATGGAGGCAGGGCTCTCCTTAATCGTGTGCCGTGGCTGCTTCGAAACCTTGGTAGAATTCAGAAAATATTTGGAGTTTTGTTGATTTTGGTAGCGATTGCTCTTTATTTCAATTTTGATCGTCAGTTCCAGACATATATTTTAGGAAAATTTCCAAGTTATGGTTCGGGCATAATCCAACTTGAGGAAAATGAGAAGGTTTTTGATGCATTGGATGAGATTTTTAATCAAGATATTGATGAGGATAATTTGGGAAAACCGATGTTTGATATGGGTGGAAGTAAATATCCTCTTGCTCCTGAGCTAACTGGGACTGGTGAGTGGTTTAATTCTGAGCCGTTAACAATTGAATCTTTGAATGGGAAAGTAGTATTGGTTGATTTTTGGACTTACAGTTGTATCAACTGTATTCGAACTTTGCCATATATCGAAAGTTGGCACGAAAAATATGCGGACGATGGTCTCGTGATTATTGGTGTTCATACCCCGGAATTTGAATTTGAGAAGGATGCTGGGAATTTACAAAAGGCTATTGATGATTTTGGTTTAACTTATCCAATTGTTCAGGATAACGACTATAAAACATGGCGAGCATACAATAATCGATATTGGCCAGCTAAATATTTTATAGATGCAGGCGGTCATATTCGTGATACTCATTTTGGAGAAGGAGATTATGATGAATCTGAGGAGTTGATTCATGAGTTGTTAAATGAGGCTGGATCTTCTGTGTCTGACACTATTGATAATCAAGATTATTCTATAGATAGTTCAACTCCCGAGACCTATTTAGGATATGGTAGAACATCTGGGTTTGCATCTCCTGAAGCTTTGAAGCCGGACGAAGAGGTGAAATATAGTTTTCCTGAAAATTTAGATTTAAATAGTTATGCGTTGTCTGGAAAATGGGTAATTAATGAAGAAATGTCACTTATGGATGCGACCGCTAAGCTTAGATTTGATTTTCAAGCTAAAGACGTTTTCCTTGTTATGAATCCGTCTAATGATGTTGGAGGTCGGGTAGAAATATTCTTAGATGGAGAAAGCCAGGGGATTATCACTGTTGATACCGATAGATTGTATGACATTGTTAGATTAGACGAACCAGGTGAACACTTGCTCGAATTACACTTTTTGGATGGCGGGATTGAGACTTACGCTTTCACGTTTGGCTAAAAGATTTTTCTCCAGAGATGACCGCATGATTCTTTTCTTGTTTTTGAAAATCTTCCATATGTAGGTGGTGCTATCTTTGTTTTGGCCAGCCATAGTACATAGTTGTATTTTTGTCAAATTGATTTCTCAAGATTTTAGAAAAATTTTAAGAAAATTTAATGTTTGTGCTGTATTTTAGAAGTATGAAGAGTAAATCAATTATTATTTTTAATCAAAAAGGTGTTCGTAGATATTGGGATGCCGACAAGGAGCTTTGGCATTTTTCGGTTATTGATGTAGTTAGGGTTTTAACGGAGTCGGCTTCTCCAAAGCGATATTGGAGTGACCTGAAAATTAAACTACAAAGCGAAGAAAGTGAAGTGTACGAGAAAATCGTACGGTTGAAATTGATTGCCTCTGATGGAAAAAAGCGCGATACCGATTGTTTCTCAACTGAAGATCTATTTCGTGTTATTCAATCGATTCCTTCTCCTAAGGCAGAGCCTTTCAAGGTTTGGTTGGCGCGAGTTGGATATGAACGAATTGAGGAAACTGAAAATCCGGAGCTGTCTATGGATCGTGCCATGAAGACGTATTTGCAAAAGGGATATTCCAAGTCGTGGATCAATCAGAGACTGAAAAGTATTGAGGTTCGCAAGGATCTGACTGATGAGTGGGAAGAAAGAGGTGTTCGGGACCACCGAATTTTCCAAGAAAAAGCAGCCGAAAGGTTTTTCTGAAAGTCGTATTGTTGCACGTGAGGGTGGGCATGTAGCCGGTACTGCCCGAAAAGAAATTGAAAAAAAAACCGGGGAAAGAGTTGTTTCAAAAAAGAATGGAAAAGACTTACTAGCAGGGATAAAAGAAAAAAACAGATTGAGCTCGAGAATGTCTAAAAAGGGTACCAGACCCGAGTAGCCAGCCAAATATCTATGAATTTTGAAGAATATTTATCGCCAATTTTTGTTGAGAAAGCCCTAAAGCTTGGCATTAAACCCGAGGATATTTCTGAGAGCTACATTGTTGGAAGTGGTAAAGGTGGGCAAAAAATTAATAAGACTTCCAGTTGTGTGATGTTGAAGCATTTGCCTTCTGGGACAATTGTTAAATGTCAAAAGCATAGAGAGCAGAGCAAAAACCGTATTTCCGCGTACAAATTGTTGATTTTAAAGATCGAAGATCAAGTAGAAGGCGACAAATCAGACAGGGCTCAGGAAATCCATAAGATTAGAAAGCAGAAGCAAAAAAGATCAAAGCGTGCAAAGGAGAAAATGCTTGAGGATAAGGCCCATAGAAGTAAGATAAAGAAGCTTCGTGAGGATGTATCCTTGGATTCTTAGTTGAGCGGCTCTCAAGAAACAGTTAGCGTAAAACAGGAACCATCAGAAGCGCCATCTGATTTAGTTTGGGCCGCTTTTTGTGCTCCTTCTCTGCTTTTTTGATTGTTTTTCTCCCGGATGGTCTTAGCTTTGCTTGAGTTGGTTGATGGTGTTTGGTTTCGATGGATGGTGCTCTATGCAGTGTGTTGACGGGATTGGCTTTTGGATTTTGATTCGTCCGTGCGGACACTTTAAAATCTCGCAGATGGAGTTGTGCTTGGAATTGATTGGAATCACATTTTTGGAGAAGCATTTCAAGGACAATTTTGCTTTTTTCATGTGCCTTGAGTTTTTGTTTTTGTCGATTTTCTTTTCTCCTTTTCTTTTTTTGACCACGACTTTGCGAGATTGATCTTAAGATTTCGCTTGGACGCGCACTCCCCTTTCTTCAGCGAAAATTTTAGC
>JAQBYK010000093.1 GCA_027622635.1 bacterium | reverse complement strand
GAAAGTCAAGCCCCACTATCCTACCATAATTTCCATCCAATTTGCAACAATTACATACTAACTTTCCTTGTGAATAATGTTCGAAGACGGTTTTCTTTTTTGTTTGTCTATCGAGTTTGTATCTTTTGCTTATCCTGTCTTTATTTATTGGATAGTTTTTTGCAAAACTCTCATTCTTTTTTCTCTTATATCCTTCAGGATCTTTTGCTTTTGTTTTCTTTTGATACTCTCTTTCTTTTGCCTTGTTCTCAGGTCTTTGATTATACTCTTTTTTTTTTGTCTTGTTCTCAGGTCTTTGATTATACTCTTTTACTTTTGCCTTGTTCTCAGGTCTTTGACGTTTTACTAATGCTTTTTCCTTGTTCTCAGGTTTCTGTTGATACTCTCTTGCTTTTGCCTTGTTCTCAGGTCTTTGACGCCACTCTCTTTCTTGTGCCTTTCGTATAATTTTCCTAACTAGATTATATTCGATATTGAGTATTGTTGAAATTTCTTTTGCCTTTAATCCTGTTTGGAACATATCTAGAATTTTCTTACTTTGTTCTATCATCAATGAGCACTCTCATGTGGACATTTTCCAGAATCACGTTTAGCAGAATTACAGTTAGCACATAAAACTTGATAGCCTGACGGAAACCCCTCATTTTGTAAATAACTATACATGGCATGTCCATCTAAACCCTTTTTGTGAATTGAATTTTTTCTGTTTGTTATATGATCAATTTCTAACATTATCAAAAAGTCATTAAACCCACAACATCTACAACATGGAATATCTGAATGTGATAGTTTTCTTGAATAGTGTGTAAAAACATCAGTTTTTACTTTGAGTTTATACTCTCTTGTACGCACTCTTTTTTTTGCCTTGTTCTCAGGTCTTTGATTACGCTCTCTTGCTTTTGCCTTGTTCTCAGGTTTCTGTTGATACTCTTTTTTTTTTGCCTTGGTCTCAGGTCTTTGATTATACTCTTTTCTTTTTTCCTTGGTCTCAGGTTTTTGATTACGCTCTCTTGCTTTTGTCTTGTTCTCAGGTTTTTGTTGATACTCTTTTTTTTTTACCTTGGTCTCAGGTCTTTGATTATACTCTCTTTTTTTTTCCTTGGTCTCAGGTCTTTGATTATACTTTCTTACTCTTTCCTTGGTCTCAGGTTTCTGTTGATACTCTCTTGCTTTTGCCTTGTATTCCGGTTTCTGTTTATACTCTCTTCTTTTTTCCTTGGTCTCAGGTTTCTGTTTATACTCTCTTCTTTTTTCCTTGGTCTCAAGTCTTTGTTCATACTCTCTTTGTTTTGCCTTGTTCTCAGGTCTTTGATAACGCTCTCTTGCTTTTGCCTTGGTCTCAGGTTTCTGTTGATACTCTCTTGCTTTTGCCTTGTATTCCGGTTTCTGTTTACGCACTCTTTCTTTTGCCTTGACCTCAGGTCTTTGATAATACTCTCTTGCTTTTGCCTTTCGTTCTTCATCAGTTTGAACCATCTACCATTATAGACGACTCTTCTAGAAAATCTTAACTGAAAATTCTACAAGCCTCTTAAACTGTCTAGTCGTTTCTTTAGAGACATGATTAGAACAGCTGGATTGTACAAGAAGCAAAGAAATACGACCTTTCATAGAAATGATCGGGTTTGTAGCTCAGCATGGATAGAGCGGGTGGCTTCGGACCACCAGGTCGGGGGTTCAAATCCTCCCAGGCCCGTGTCAATATTTTAGATCACAAAAAAGTAAAAACATACCTTAACTGAATATTTTATCATGACAGCAAAAAAACCAACTGTAATTGAATTATTTGCTGGTGCTGGTGGCATGGCAATTGGTTTAGAAAAAGCAGGTTTTGAGACAAAGTTACTTGTTGAGATAGACAAGAATTGTGTTTCCACCCTAAAGAAGAACCGACCAAAGTGGAATGTTGTAGAAGGAGATATCCAAAAAATTGATTTTAAAGGAATGAAGGCAGATGTTGTAACTGGTGGTTTTCCATGTCAGGCATTTAGTCATGCAGGAAACAAGTTGGGATTCGAGGATACACGTGGCACATTGTTTTACGAGTTTGCAAGGGCAGTTAAGGAGATAAGGCCGAAAATATTTCTTGCAGAAAACGTCGAAGCTATTCTGCGAAATCAAAACGGAAAGACTATTGAAACAATAATGGACGTGCTGTCCTCGTTTGGATATTATGTGCAATATGAAATACTAAATGCGTTAAACTATGGTGTTGCGCAGAAAAGAAAACGTGTGATATTCATCGGGACAAAGAAGGGAATCAAGTTTCAGTATCCAAAACCAAGTGACAAAATTGTAACACTTGCAGAATCTTTGAAAGACGTACCGAAATCAATCGGTGAGAAATATTCCGATGAGAAAGTAAAGTTGCTAAAGTATGTACCTCCAGGAGGGTCATGGGTCAACATGCCAGTAGATGTACAGAAAAAGTACATGGGAAAGAGCTTCTACTCCACTGGAGGAAGGCGTGGCATGGGAAGAAGAATATCCTGGGACGAGCCATGCCTTACGCTCACATGTTCGCCTGGGCAGAAGATGACTGAGAGATGCCATCCAGAAGAGGTAAGGCCGTTTACAGTAAGGGAGTATGCAAGGATACAGTCGTTCCCTGACACCTGGGAGTTTGTAGGAAGTATGTCTTCACAGTACAGACAGATTGGAAACGCGGTACCAGTAAATCTGGCGACGGCTGTTGCAAAAGAAGTATACAAATCAATAATGAATCCGGAATCAGTTGCACAAATTTTAGTTCAATCCAGAATCAAACATTTCACATAAAAATTTTAAATCAAAATTATTAATTATCTAAGAATTTAACATTCAATATGGGGTTAGATAATAAACAAAAAAAAGCTCTAGATGAATTACTTATAGCAAAATTTGAGAAAAAAATTTCAACTTTTAAGAGACCTCATACTTTAGATAATAATTTTGCAGCAATACATACAATTCCAGAAAAACAAAGACGAATGTATTCTGGAATTCATTCCTTATTGGGAACTTTTGGTCAGTCATTTTATGAAGATATATCAATTTCAATTGCATCAACACATTTGAATACAGTCGAACATCAAAAGAAAACAAATCATTATTTATCAAAAGATCGTGTGGTCAAAATCGATGAAATAATTCATGATCTACAAACTAAAAAGCGCAAACCTAACATGGAAAAAGAGATTCAAGAAATTCTTACTGTACCAAACAAGAATTTGGTTAAGGATGATAATGGAAGAATAGTGGATGTTTACATTAAAAAAGGTAACACGGAATATTTCTTTGAACTAAAAACTCCACTCTTAAATGTCTCCGGGATTCCAAATATAAAAAAACAGATTTTGAAATATGTTGCAAGAGAGAATCGTGAGATTCATGCTGCATTGGTTTTACCTTATAATCCGTATTTCCCAAAACCATATGATAGGCATGGAATACTCAATGTTTTTGATTATGGAAAGGATTTTCTCACTGGTGAAGACTTTTGGGATTTGCTAGGAGGGAAAGGGGCATACAAAGACATTGAAGATTCATTCAAAAAAATAGGTACTAAGTATTGGAAGAAACTTTCTACAAAATTCTAACTTTATGTAAAAAAAAGTCAACAAATCATTATTTCATCTTGAGATTGTAGAAAAGATTACAGTTAAGTTGAAACTTAAGGCTTATTGCTAGATTTTGTTTTTCGTGATTTTTTTGGTTTGTTATACGCTTTTTTAAACCATGTCTTAAAAATTTCTTTGTCTGGTTCAGTACTAGTAAAATTTGAGTTGCATACATTTTTTATTGCCAAGCGTAGTGCCATCCAAACTTTTTCCAAGTTTTTAGCATCTCCTGTAACTACTTCGTAAATTTTAGATCCTGAAAGTCGTCTTATATTGGGATTCTCATTTTCACCTTTCCATTCTTTTTCTTCTGATTTTCCGTTTTTAGCAGATACATATGCCCAATAGCATAATGCATCAGGTTTTTTTTCTGATTGTTTTTCAAGTTTATCCCTAACATTTTGTAAGCTACCGCTATTTACTGTGTTTTCTTTATTCTTTATTTCCATAAAAATTGAATCATCATTTTTCTGAAGATCCAAATGAGACTCACTACCAATTCCAAGATCTGTCCACCCAGAAACACCACCCAATAACATCTGATGAAATTCTCCAATTGCGTTGTTGACTGATTTATCATCCTGTCGCTCTGATTCTTTTTTTCTCCATTCTTTAAAGTTCATTTTACCTTTGATCATATCAAAGGTCATTTTGATTGGATCAATTCCATTTTTTTGTAATTTCTCATCATCAATGTTTCCCGTATTCTCAAATTCTTTGCATACGTGCATTACACATTCTTCAAATTTTTCATCAGTAACAAAATCAACGTATTTGTTTGGCATGAGCTTCATACACGTCCATTTACTTTGACCATCTCCGACTCCGAAATTCCTTTTCTAACCATATTTGTGATTGGAATAATCTGACTTAAGATTTTCTAGAAATAGAACTGAAACTACCATCTCTGCTCACCTTTTTTATCTTATAGATTTTTATCACTG
>JAQBYK010000092.1 GCA_027622635.1 bacterium | reverse complement strand
TAGAACTGTGTCCTTCCAAGGATCTGACTTTGTAGAGAAGCTTATTGATTCGTATTTGAGTTTTTTCTCTGATACGTCTTCTCTAATTGCGTCTGCTTTTATGATGTGATAACCGAATTGTGTTTTAGTTATTTCACTTAGGTCTCCGACTTTCTTTAATGCCAAAGCTGCTTCTTCAAAATTAAATACATAAGTGCCGTCTCCTGTAACCGGGGCACTTAATTTCCCTCCCAACTCTTTATTACTGCTGTCATCCGAATATTCTTTTGCCAGATCACTGAAATTGTTAGAATTTTTCAGTTTTTCGGTGACTTCTTTTGCCAGTGTATATGCTTCATCTTCGGTTCTTGTAATGGTCGCATCTGCGCTATCAAGTCCTTCCCAAGAGATCAAAATGTGGCTTGTATCTACTTCTTTTTCGAATCTGACTTCTTCGGTTGAATCTACCAGTTTTAAAATTGCCAGTCCGGTTTCTTGAACAGCTTGACCGCTAGACGCATCAAGGACAAAGTTGCCTGTAACTTCGACTAATTCATCTGTGTTTTCACCGACTTCGAGACCTTCCAGTGCTTCTTTAATTGATGGGGCGAGGTCACTTACAAATATGAATTCAGAAGTGTCATAGCTAACTTTACCTGCGTAAGCTTGTTCTTCCTCTTGTCCAACTATTGAATAATTTTCTCCACCTTTAATACGCTCTAAGGCTGTTTGTGCTTGTTCTTTGATCTTTTCTTTTTCTTGTGGGTCTAATTCTCCTTTCTCTTCTTTAAATTCCAGTTGAATTGTTTTGCCGACTGTAGCTTTAGCTTTCTCGAGACTGACGTGTTTTCTTTCGTCATCTGTAAGTTCATCAACCGGTTTTGGATCATCTAAATAGGTGTCTACGTCATTTTGTTCCAGTATAGCGGTTTCAGCCAGTTCTACGATAATGTGTGTTTCTCCGGCCAATGTTGAGCGAAAGATGTTTGGTTCTGCGACACCGAGACGATTTACCCTTCTTTCTATTACTTCTTGTACTCCTTGTGTAATACTTTCTTGATCTGCTTCAGGGACTTTTCTCAGATCAATTTTGTAATCCAGCTGTGATCCACCCTGGAGATCCAGGCCCAGATGAATTTTGGATTTTTGGAAAAGGTCGGGCACTCCCGGAAGTACTTTGTTTTGATTTTCCGCCGGTAGATCAAAAAACCCGAGTATCAGGGTTACAATAAGGATTGCGAGCAACTTCCAGGATAGATATTTTTTCATGTTTTTTAGTTATAGGTTTTGTATATTTTGGCACTATTGATCTGAAGATCAGGAGTGTCTGTTATGTAATTTTTTATCTAATTCTTCGTTATTTCCTTTTCCTTTTCTGCCGTAGTCATCATCCAGTTTTACGACGTCTTGAAGGTCAGGTGTAGATACTTCAAAAACTTCGCTATCTTCTAAGGCTTCTAAACGGTGGATAGTATATGGATGCACTTCGAATTTGTCACCCGGATTTAAAATTTTCTCTTGCAGGTCCTTCTCATCTGTACCGTAAGTGAGTTTTACTTTACCGCTATAGATATATTGAGTTTCGCGTTTTTTCTCGTGATATTGAAGAGAATAGCGGTGCCCTTTTGTTATATGGAGGATTTTTCCCGCGTATTTTTCTGTATTGGCAAACCAAATTTCCTTGCCCCAGGGTTTGAGTTTTGTTTCAATTTCGTGATCGCTCATAATTGGCGACAATATACTCGAAAATGAACTATATTGGAAGGATTCATTATTTATCGATTTCCTTGATGCGCTTGCTTTGATGTTTGTCAGAGACCAGTAATCCATCAGGAGTATCTACGATTATTGTGTTTTCAAGACCGATGGCTTTGATTTCCTTATCATTGTCGGCATAAACAAGGCATCCTTTGCAGTTTAGGAGTTTTACATTTCCACGTGTTATGTTTTTTTCCGGGGAGTTGCTCATTTCTTCAAATAATGCTTCAAAGTTGCCAATGTCGGACCATCCGAGGTCGGCTTTTATGATTCTGACTTCTTTTGGATCGACCTTTTCCATAATAGCATAATCGATAGAGATTTTTTCTAAATCCTTATATCGCTCAGTAGTATGGCTTTCTGCTATAGATTTAAGAATTTCATGTGTTTCGGGTTGATGTTCTTTGAATTTTTCAAGAATTGTGGATGCTTTCCATACATATATGCCTGTATTCCATAAGTAGTTGCCATCTTCTATGAATTTTTTGGCTGTTTCATGGTCTGGCTTCTCCTTGAAGCTATCCAGCTCGAATATGTCCGTATCGATTTCTTTCCCCAGCTTTACGTAGCCATAATTGGTGTTTGGCTCCTTAGCTTCTACTTCTACAATGTTTAGGAAGCCTTCTTGTGCAAGTTTTTCCGCGACTTTGAGTTTTTCCTGGAATTCTTTTTTATTCTTTATGAGATGGTCAGCGTAAATTATGGCCATTACTTCTCCCGGGTTTCTTTCTTCTATAGTTGCCGCAGCATATCCAATACAAGATGCTGTGTCGCGCAAGGCTGGTTCTATTAAAATGTTTTCTTCCGGAATTTGTGGACAGAGTTTCTTTGCCAGATCTAAATGTTTTTCGTTAATTGCCAGGTAGATGTCTTTATGGTCCAGGAAATCTATGCGATTTATGGTTTGCTGAATCATTGTCTCTTCTGAGACTAGTTTTTGGAATTGCTTTGGTTGTTCGAGAGTGGAAAGAGGCCAAAGCCTGGTTCCGCCTCCACCTGCAAGGATTACTGCTTTCATAGAAGGGATTTTAGCTACTTTATCAGACTTTTTCCAGTCATTTCCTTGGGTTGCTTTATTCCCATGAGTTTTAGGACTGTGGGTGCAATGTCTTTAAGCCCCGGGTTACCGGTTTTGCGGAGTTTGTACTTATCTTCTGTTATTAAAGCGCAAATGACGGGATTGAAGCTGTGTGATGGACATGGATCACCATTGTCATAGCGCATCCATTCCGCGTTACCGTGATCTGCTGTTAGAATGATCTTATATCCTTCCTCGAGAGCGGCAGGGACTAGATCTGTGAGGCATTGGTCTACGGTTTCAACGCCTTTTACAGTAGCCTTGAAATCTCCGCTATGGCCTACGAGGTCGCAATTTGCGTAATTGCATACAATAAAGTCCGGGGATCCTCGAAATTCTTTAATTAAACGTTTTGTTATCTTTCTTGCGCTCATCTCAGGTGCTTCTGCGTATGAAGCGACTTTTGGAGAGGGGATTAGGATCCATCTCTCACTTCTGTATGGTTTCTTTACCTGTGAGTTAAAGAAGAATGTTACATGTCCATATTTGTCGGTTTCAGCGATACGAAGCTGTTTTTTGCCCAGGCGGGAAAGCACTCTTGATAGATTGTTTTTGACTTCATTTGGTGCAAAAAGCACCGGTGCGATGTCGGAATACGGACCAAAGCATACAAATCTGGGTAGGACCTTTTTTGTTCGAGGAAATTCTTTAAAATCCTTTTCTGTGAAGGCACGAGTGATTTGTATGGCTCTATCGGATCTAAAATTGTAGAAAACCACTGCATCTTTGTTTCTTATCAGTCCTTCTTTGTCGATTGAAATTGGATTTATGTAATAATCTGTTTCAGTGCCTTTTTTGTATTCGTTGTTGATGGCTTGTTCCGGGCTTGTTGCTTCAGTTCCTTTTCCCAGGGTGTATAAATCGTAGGCCTTTTGTGTGCGAGTTTTATAGTTTTTGTCGCGATCCATTGCGTAGAAACGACCGACAATATCTACGATTTTCCCCAGTCCAAGTTTCTTAACCTCTTTTTCAATTAATTTTATATATTTTACTGCTGATTTTTCCGGAACGTCACGTCCGTCCGTTATTGCGTGGATACAAACGTCTTTTAACTTTTCACTTTTAGCAAATTTGAGAAGAGCAAATAGATGATTTAACTCTGAGTGGATTCCTTGGTCCGAAATCATTCCTAAAATGTGAAATTTAGCCTTGGATTTTCGGCAATATGCTGCGGCTTCTTTTAATTTCTTTAATTTGAAAAAATCACCTTTTTTGATTGAGCGATTAATCTCTTCTAAGGATTGGTATACGACCCGACCAGCTCCCATAGTAAAGTGTCCAACTTCGCTTCCTCCCATTCCTCCTTTTGGGAGGCCAACATCGCTTCCACAACATTGAAGTAGAGTGGTGGGGTATTCCTTGCGTATTTTGTCCAAAAAAGGTGTCTTAGAATGTTTTACGGCGTTCCATTTGTAATTTTTACCTTCGCCGTATCCGTCTAAAACTATTAGGAGAACTTTGTTCATTAGAATAATAGGGTCGTTAGATACCAATCAAGAATTTCTTGTCCGTAGAATATGGAAATTAAAGTTCCGATTACCAGAAATGGTCCAAATGGGATTGTAGATTTCCTTCCTACTTTTTTTGTTGCCAGTAGATAGATACTAAGGATTGCTCCTATGAAATATGAAATAATAACTGCCAGTAGACCTTTTTCCCATCCCAGGAGTACACCAATCAGTGCTCCCATTCTTAAATCTCCACCACCAATCCAGGCTCCTTTTGAAATCAAGAATTGTAGGAAGAAAAAGACGAAAACCGCTAATCCACCAATTAACATAGTCAGTGGAGAGATG
>JAQBYK010000091.1 GCA_027622635.1 bacterium | reverse complement strand
GCGTGTCACCCCACACATGCTGCGCCATAGCTTTGCCACTCATTTGCTCGAATCAGGCACGGATCTTCGCTACATACAAACATTACTGGGTCACAATTCGTCACGAACTACGGAAATTTACACCCACGTCGCAATTAAGGGTTTGGCAATAATAAAAAATCCATTAGATTAGCCATCAAGACATAATGCGGATATGTGACAAGGTGTCACATATCCGGTTGTTGTAGCCAATTATAACAAAAACTGAAAATTTAATTTTAAACCTTAAAAATAAAATGAATAAAGAAAAAGTAATTTTAGTATTTCTGTTTTTCCTGAATTTTTCGGGATTATCTGTTCATGCGCAGGTTTTATCAGTCGAAGGCCATTCTTTCTACCTCGACAAAAAACCATTTGACATGTGGGGTGTTCGTGTGGCAAGTGCCACACAGAGCAATGATTATACAAATTCCCTGATTTCAAACCTCGATGACTACAAAGCGGCCGGAATAAATTCAATTTCAGTTTTTCTGCAGGGTTCAAGCGGTGGTTACACTGATCCTTTTGAAAATGGTGGCCTGGAAATTCAAAAAGATCATTGGAAACGGCTCAATAAAATCATCAAGGCGTCTTCCAAACGCGATATGGTAGTTATCGTTGGAATTTTCTATCAGCGAACATTGATGAATCCCGAAATATGTAATCTCAAATCTGAAAAAGAAATCAGGAATGCCGTTCGAACTGTTTCCGAAAAGCTGAAGCCATACCGGAACATAATTATCAATATAGCCAATGAACAGAACTCAAGTTATTACAAAGAGTTTAAAGCCTTTGATTTTAACAAACCTGAAAATATTATCAGCCTTTGCGAAGAAGTAAAAAAAGTAGACTCAACCCGAATTGTTGGCGGTGGTGGTTATCACGATGGCTGGAATGTAGTTATCGGAAAATCAGAGTTTGTTGATGTTTTGCTATTCGATACTTTCTCCAAGGATGTTGAAAACGGACATCATAGCGGTTGGCATTACGACTATTTTTTGGAACAGGGAGTCCCTGATAAACCCATAGTAAATGTCGAGCTTTTTGGCGGCTGGACCGGAAAGTTTATGCCACAAGGAGTCTATTCCGATGAAGGAAAAGAAGTCCATTATAAAGAAATTGAAGCTGCAAAAAAAAGACCGGGTTTGTACATTCATTTACATTCTAATCCCTGGTTTCAGGGTATGGCCCAGGATTTACCAAACCGATTCGAACTTGGAGGAGACGGAACTATAGAAAATCCTGGAGTTCGATGGTGGTACGAGTATGCACAATCTCCTGAGAATACAGCAGTTTTAACACTCGATGCAACCAGTGATTTTGACCTGGAATTACCCGATACAGCCCCATTTTATGTAGATCGAAATAAATGGAAAGGTTACATCGCTATTAATCCTCTGGAATATGAAGATAAATGGGGTGGAGCACAAACAGAATTTACAGGAGTTTCCGGAGAATACAATATTGAATTGATATCTTCACCAGAAATAGATGGACAATCATCATACCAATTATTTGTGGCTGGTAAGAAGCAGGGAGAATTTACTCACGAATATATAAGCAAAAAAGAGCAGGAGAAAGCTGTTCCGCATGTATGGAAAGATATTAAACTTATCAATGGTGATATACTGGAGGTACGAGCAAAATCGCATTCAAATAAACTGATCCCGGAAGAGGGTGCCCCGGGTGGATTTGCCTGGTCACGCGCTCGATGGAGTGCTTTAAAATTATATCCAAAATCCTACGGGCAGTTGCCTGTTAATTTGCTAAATGTTAAATCAAAGGTACATTACACTCCCCAAACATTAGGTGTCGGCTCTGTCACAAAAGTTGGAATCGGAAATAGGCCTGATATTGCGGTTGATAAGCATGGGAATATCCATGTTGTATTTGCACGTGCTCAGGTGTTATATTACAAAAAATGGGATGCGATAAATAAAAAATGGGGAGAAGATGAAAATACAAGCATTATCATGGGAAATAACAAATCCTATGTAACACGGGCAGATCCTGATATTGTTATCAGCAGCGATAATGAAGTGTGTGTCATGGCCTGGAATAACTTTGCGAAAAAGAAAGGCAGTGACTGGCTTCAAATTCCACCTGTAAGTAACAAAACACTCAATTATCGTGATACCGAGATGGCAATCGATTCGAACGATAACATCTATCTCATAAAACGTGGTGGTTTTACCGGTGGTAAGCTTGGGATTCAAAAATTAGCAAACGGGGCTATAGAATGGGAAGTTTTAAATGATCCTGATATGAATCTCGACACAGAAGGCATTAGTGACCACGTATATCCTGATCTTGTGATTGATGATGCAGACAATATCCATATCGTCCAACGTCATGGCCCTGGCAAAACAACCTTTTACCATTGCTCCAGGGATGGAGGCAAGAGCTGGACCCATAGTACAGTGTGTGAGAGTGAACCCGAAAGTCCCTTTATAGAAATATTATCTGATGGGACTGTGATTGTCGCTGAAGGTCACGGTAACTACTATCGTCTTCAAGATGGAAAGTGGATACATGAGGGGCAGCAGGTTCCTTGCGAGGCACGAGAATATCCAGAGATGAGCGTAGATAAGCAGGACAATCTTTACAGCGTAGCATATGGTTTCAAATATAATATTAGAGCGAAAGGCAGATGGGGAGAGCCAAGCCAATTGTTCGGATTATCGAACACGAAAATTGGTTTTGTCGAGTCATCGGGTTGGAAAAACTGTGCCTATGTGGTTTGGGAGGAAGGAGCTGAGTGTTCCTTTAATGACAATCCGAATATTGGGCCCAAGCCGGTATCAATATTTATCGGAAAATTGAATGCAGACGGCAGTGTCTCCGGTCTGGCATATTAGGAGTGTTGAAGAAATGAAATACAAAAAGAGTATGCAGTTGGTAAAAAAAATGACTCTGGTAATTCCCTTGGTATTTACCGGTTTTCTCATGGCTGTTTCCGGGAGCGCACAGATTGCGGATGTCGGGGATGGAGGCAATGGTACCATTACCTTCAAGAGTACTGGCAGAAGCAGCACTGCAACGGAAACAGTAATTTCCGACAATTGGAAACTGGCAATATCCCCGGACGGCAGACGTATTCAGAAAGCTGATAGTAGTGAATGGTTCTGGCTTGGTGATACAGGGTGGAGCCTATTCCAGGAATTGAATCGAGAAGATGCTGTATATTATTTCTCCACAAGAGCTTCTCAGGGATTTACAGTCATACAAGCAGTAGTTGTCATGGGCTGGAGCAGAAAATGGAATGATCCTAATGCATATGGCTATCACCCGTTTATTGACAGCGATTCAAACAATCCGAATGAAAAATTCTGGGAACATGCAGATTGGCTCATAAAAAAAGCTCAGGATTATGGCTTGTATGTTGCACTTTTACCGGCTTGGGGATCGTATTGGGGAGATAAAGCTTCAATTGAATATGCCCAATGGATAACGAATCGTTATAAAGATTACGAAAATATTATCTGGGTTAATGGTGGTGATAGAAAGGTAGGTGAAGATAAAGAACTATTTAATCAACTTGGACGTATATTTGACACCGATGAAGATGCCCTAACGACCTTTCATCCGAATGGAGGAGACCCGTCATCCAAGCATTTCCATAATGAAAAATGGCTGGACTTCAACATGGATCAAAGCAGCCACGGCAAGCGTGATATTCGCGCAGATAATCAGGTTGATGAAGATTTGGCTAAAACACCTACCAAACCTACTTTAAATGGAGAGCCTAATTATGAAGATCATTGTGTAGGGTGGGATAAGGATTGTTCAAAAGGAACCTTTAATGCTCACGATGTCCGTCAACTTGCATATTGGACCGTCTTTGCCGGTGCTACAGGTTATACCTATGGTCATGTTCATGTGTGGGATTTCTATAATGGTGGAAATAATGAGGATGGCTATGCTGACTGGAAGATTGAAGTTAAGGATTCCGGTGCTGTTCAAATGGGTTATCTTGTAGATTTGATGATGTCAAGGCCTCACAAAGACAGAGCACAAGCACAATTTATTTTAAGTAATGAATCTCCTGAGGGACTCAAACAAAGAGCAATTATTGGTAGTGGGTATACTTTTATTTACACTTCCCAAGGACACAATATTTATGTCAATTTAGACAAAATACCTTGGAAACAAAAGAAGGCATGGTGGTACAATCCAAGAAATGGGATTGCCACCTTTATCGATAGCATACCCGATAGAGGTAACCATACCTTTAATCCTCCAGGCAATTCTGGCAATGATAATGATTGGGTTCTGGTCATTGACGATACAAGTAAGGATTATACAAAACCCGGGTATATTCGTTCAAATAACTAAAACTGGCTACAACATTTTGTATAAGTAATGGCAGGGTAAGTTCTAAATATCAAGGTTTTTAGCCCGCTCAAACAGCGTAGCGGTTTGACAGGAAACTACCACGCAATCTGCCACTACTCATACAATTTACCGTTAGACACAATAAAACTTCAGTATGAAAATCTTCAGAATTAATTTTTTCCGCTTTCTACTCTTACTTCTTATTTCGTCTTCTCAACTATCGGCTCAAGATGAGCAAAAGGTTATGGGGCATATTGCAGTAGTCAGTGGGGGAATTAGGTTGATGGATACTGGAAATTCATGGAATGAGATTGATTTGAAC
>JAQBYK010000090.1 GCA_027622635.1 bacterium | reverse complement strand
ATATTTCACAATATTTGTAAGGAATATAGCTGATAATAAAAACAGGTCCAACGTAAATTAGTATACTTTTAGCAAAAGACCCAAAGACCGAATCATAGAAGTTTTCAATAGCTCGAATTCGAAGTTCATCACCAACCTCATCAAAAAAATCTTCATAAAATAGGGATGGAAGCAAAAGAAACACACCAAAATAAAAAGTCAGAAACATTGACGACATCACTACGGCACTTGTGATCCATTTAAGAATCTGGATAAACGGACTCCATATAACAAGACTCATTATCAATAACAAAACCACCAAAACTAAAAGCCCAATAAGGAAAGCAGCATTAACCAATCCGCTTAAATAATGCGCGACACTTCCCTCAAATGCGACATTAACATCTAAATCAAAGGCAAATTCAGCAGGAAGTTGAGAAAACAGATTTTCATCAAGCATTCTCTCAATCTCAGAGTTAAAATCAATTTCAGCATAATCCTCTGGGATACATTCTGTAACTTCCATGTCGGAATCACCATCTGCACAAATAGGTACATGCTCATACATAAGATCAGTAAGCGCGGCTGCCAAAGGCTTACTCTTCTCGGAGATCCAATCCAAGGGGAAAATAACATGCACCTTTTTATCCTCAATTTTAGCACTTTCGATCTGATCAAGAACATCATTTACAAAGATCTGAAGATCTTCCTTCTGAACAACATCTTTTATAATTTCTCGCATTTCTTCCTCATCAACCATCGACAACTCCTCAAAATCAATATTTCGCGGAATCTCACTCAAGAGCAATTCATAAGTCGCATCAATAAAGTCACCACTGTAAAAATCTCTATCTACAAAGGTTCTATAAGTAGCCCATAAAATTCCCAAAGGAACCGCAATGAAAACAAATACAAATGCCAAAATCCCGGCAATAATTCTTCTAAACATGGACTTAAACTAGCAAATTTTCAGACTTTTGAGAAACTAAAAGTCTAGAGATTTTTTTGATTTATCCTCGGATACTATCCTATATTTGATCTCTTCCTCAAGTTTACCGGGAAGCATAAAACCGGAAGCCTTACTATGACCGCCACCACCAAATACAGCAGCAATTCTGGATAAATCTATATCACTCTTTCTAGTACGAAATGACCCCTTAACATGTCCCATTCTATCTTCATTCAACAAAAGAGCAAATTTTGTATCCGGAACCATGTTTAAATAATCTATCACCCCGGTCAAATGTTCAGGATCCGCTCCTGCCAAATCATAATCATCGTCCTTAACAACGGACATAACAACTTTTTCGTCAGTAACATAAGTGTTTTCCAAAACCTTTCCCCATAATCTCAAAGTACTTAAAGATTTCCCACCATAAAGTGCTTTTCTAATCTCAGCAAGAGATGCACCTTTTGACATAAGATCGGCTGAGATTTTAAGAACCTCATGGTCAGTATTTGAATGCATAAAACTCCCGGTATCATTATATATTCCGGCAAGCAAACAGGTAGCCATGTCGCTATCAATTTCCACATTTAGGAATTTAAACATTCTACATAAAATAACTGTCGCTGACGCAGCCAAAGGATCCACAATGTTTATCTTACCAAAATTATCATTTGAAGCATGATGATCTATATTGATTATTTGCTTAAAATCAAAAAGATTAGGATATTTTTTATGAAAATTAGTCATATATGAAGCACCTGCATCTACAATTATTATCAAATCAAAGGATTCCAAGTTAAATTCATCCGTGAATTCATTGATATGAGGAAGAAATTCAAAACACTTATTGGGTTTATCGATACAAGCCAATGTTGTCTGCTTACCTTCCCTATCAAACCAAATTTTAAGACATATAGCAGCACCCAGTGTGTCAGCATCAGGTTTACGATGAGAAATTACCAATATTTTCTCAGATTGGCCCACCATACCCTCTACTTGTTTGTATTGTTTGGACAATGCGTGTTTTTATAAAGGATGAATTGTACCAGACTTAAGCGGTTTGACAAGGGTATTTTAAAAAAACTTTTTTTGTCCTGCTAAAATCAATTCATGAAAATTGTATTCTTTGGCACTCCGGATTTCGCAACACCATTCCTAGAAGTCCTTCATAATGCCGGAATTGAGATATTATCTGTAGTCACTCAACCGAATAAAGCTATTGGAAAAAGTAAGACCCTCTCCCCCACACCTGTTAAAAAACTGGCAATGGAACTTGGACTCAAGGTACTTCAACCATCAAGTAAGGAAGAGCTAAAAGACGACCTCGAAGGATTCCAGGCAGATTTCTTCGTGATAATCGCATATGGGATGATTCTTCCCAAAGAAGTCCTTAAAATGCCTAAAATTGCATGTATAAATATCCATGCATCATTATTGCCCAAATATCGCGGAGCTTCTCCTATTCAAGAAGCCTTACTAAATGGAGAAACAGAAACCGGCATATCAATAATGAAAATGGACGAAAAGCTGGATCACGGCCCAATCTACCTGGTAAAGCGAATAAACGTAAATGAAAAAGACAATCTCCAGAGTTTAAAGGAAAAAATAGCTAATGTAGGAAAGGACATATTGGTTCCTGCATTAGAAGACATTAACGATGGAATACTTATAGCAATCCCCCAAGACGAAAAAGATCAAAAACCAAGTTATTGCACAAAAGTTTCAAAAGAGGATGGATTAATTGATTTTAAGAAAAGCGCAAAAGAGATCCGAAATATGATTCGAGCATACACTCCATGGCCTGGGGTATATACAAAGTTTAATGACAAAAATTTAAAAATTCTTGAAAGCGAAATTTCGGCTAGACAACTTAAACCAGGAGAATTTCGTCTTGAAAACAAGGTCCTGGAAATTGGCACAAATGAAGGATCATTGGTTCCCAAAAAAGTACAATTGGAAGGAAAGAGAGAAATGGATATTGCCGACTTTATCAATGGTAATCTAAAGCACCTATCATAGCCACAAAAGTCAAGAACAGAGCTTGTCCCTGATAAATGGAAAATAAATAATGATCAAATAAACTAAGCACAAACAGAGCCAAAAAGCTGGCCAATAAAAAATGTGCAAGCTCCCTGTTTCTTAATTTCTTCCATATAAATAGGAACAAGGAAGAAAGAAAGCAAAGAAATAGTAAAAACCCTTGAACACCGATTTCATTTAAAACCAACAGATAGAGATTGTGAACAGGCTGGAAATTCCAAGGTAATATCTTTGAGCTTGAATAATCCTGCATAAGAGCCGTGAAATTACCAATTCCAACTCCAAAAGGCTTATCCATAAACATATTCTTACTGATATCCAAATACTGCCACCTTTCAATGCTACCGGCACTATCTCCAAGAAAAATTCTGGTTGATAAAACAGAAGATAAATCAAGAAAATAAACAAACAAAACAACTAGTACAGCGGCAGATAAGATATATTTCAACGAGACTTTAATCCTGGAAACAACATAATAGAAAATCAAGGATACAAATAAGGCCAAAAAGGCACTTCTTGAAAAAGTAAGAATTAAAGTTAAACAAAAAACAGCCAAAGCGGGAAACAAGTAAAACCGTGCATTTTTATTGCTTTTGCGAAGTAAGAAAATACATATCAAAATTCCTAAAACCAGGTAAGCCCCGAAAATATTAGGATGAGGAAAGGTTCCATAGGACCTTAAAACTTCCAAGTCAAAAAGAGCAACTTTAGCAACACCTAGAGTTTCTGAGGAAATAACCGGCTCACCTATAAAAGACAACCCAAGAGAATGTTGAAGAATGTACTGAAAAATCCCTAAAACCGACACCAATGCCAAAACAAAGACAATCAACTTAAGGACCTTTTCCAAAATAACAACTCTATTCAAAAACAAGAAGTACAAAAGAACAAATTCGCAAATCCTAAAAAGATAAAAGAGTGAATTAATGTAATTGGTAGAAAACAAAACAGACAAAAGAACAGCAAGCAAAAATAAAATCAAAGAAATTAAGATTCGCCTATCCCCAAATTTAAAAGAACCCTTGGGCTCCAAAATAAAAGAGAATGAGAGCAGAAAGACCCCAAGAAGTAAAAAAAGATCAGTAATATAAAATTGAAAACTAAGATAGGGACTAAAAAAGCCGGAAGAATATATTGAATCAGTCCAAAAAAGCCCACCTATTTGAAAAGGAATAAAGGCAAAAAAAGCATAAATTAAATACCTTCCAATTGTTTTACTTACCTTCAGCATCTTCCTCCTCTTCATCGGCAACTGCAAGCGGCACAATAAAACCCTCTTGAGGGAGCATTTCTGTAATCATATTTTGAGCGTCGAGCATTCCACTCTGTTTGGATCCATATGTATTTGACTGACTTATAACTCTCTCAAACAAATTCCTGTAAGTAAAATAATCTACAATAGGAAAACTTTCAGTATAGCCTATTTGAGAAGCAAAAACTCCATAAACAGGATCCTTCTTCTGATCCTCAATCATATCTCTTCGACTGGTTGGTTTATGAGTTTTATCAAAATAATATTCAAGATTTTTCTTTTTGGTTAATTCAAGCAAAAAATCCCATGCAACACGGGGATATTTGGAATTTCGGGATACAGTTTCGGCAAAATAAGTTGAATAAGTAACCCTTTTATCAGTCGATACATCAGGATCAATCAACTGAGGAACGGGTACAACCTTAATATCACTCTCATCGATTGTTTTAAGACCTTTACCCTTTAAGAGCGTTATCTGATTAATAATTTCATCTCGTGTAT
>JAQBYK010000089.1 GCA_027622635.1 bacterium | reverse complement strand
AAATAATTAAATGTCACAGAGGAATTGTAAAAAGCGGGCGTAACAAAGGACGACTCGCATTCTTAGATCAATACGAAGGCTACGTTGCAACACACACAGGAGATCGGTTTAAAATCCTCAGTAACAGTGAAAGCAATCTAAAGGACAGCAAAGTTCTCGCCACCTATCTCGAAAAAGCCGATACCGAGCAAACAAGGCGGACAGCATACAAAGAAGAATATCAACGACAACTTTACATTCCTAAAACCAGCACCGAAAATTTTGCAGCAGGAAAAATGGGAGAAGAACAAATTGTAGCTAAATTGGACTCACATTTAGAGACAGGTGATGGTCAAAAAGTCATGGACTACAGCAAAAGAATCTGTAATGAGCTAGGAGTACAAGTAGAGGTATTATGGCCTCTAACCTACATAGAAAGTAGATTCAATCCATTTGCGGCAAACCCAACTTCCTCTGCTCGAGGACTAACACAATTCCTAAGCAGCACATGGAGTGGCTTTATGAAGCACTGCCAGAAAAACAATATCCATCATCCAGAATGGGGACCAGCGCCATTAACTCAAGAATCAAGAAACAATCCATATGCTTCAATATATGCCGGAGCTTGGTTAATGAAAAAAACTAAGGACAGCTTAGGCTTCAATAACAATCTCAGCATAGAAGAGCAAGGCAAACTATATTACTTAGCTCACCACGAAGGAGCAGCAGGAGCAAAAGCATATCTTAGATTTCTTGAAAGAATGAATAAAGAAGGATTCACAGAGCCACAGCAAATAGCCCAGCTATATCACAGTGACAGAGAAAAGTTTGACAACCTAACAAAAGGAGTTTTTGTTGGAAGCCAATCAGATAGAATACAAAGTAAAGGCATAGAAAAATTCTTATCTGTATATTATAAACTTTCAAGTAGTGTAGGTGCCATGGCTGCTGCAAGCATTGAAACCGACAGAGCTGTAGCTTCTAAAGGCCCGATAGATAGAGAGCTTGATGTTGGCCTTGACCACAAAGCGATTATAGATCTAAAAGACAATCAAGATAGATGGATTATAGGAAGTAGTACAGCAGTTGGACTGAAGGGACATAGAGAGGGAAATAGTGGCATTATTGGAATAGTAGCCTCAAACGCATCAGATTTTTACAGTAAACTTAGAGAAGTAATTTGGCCACAGGTCCAACACATAAAACACCCCAAAGAAGTTGTTTTGGTAGGGCTGGCAGTCAATGGACTATCAACTGACAGTGACAGACAAATGAGAAAAACAATTAAAGGATACATGAAAATAGCGAAATTTTTTGAAAGCAAGGGAGTAAAAGTTAGAATCGCTACAGTGCAACCCGCCAAAAATCGAGGTGAACAAATACACAAATTCAATGAGATCATACGCCAAGAATATCCTCAGTACTGCCTCGACTTGGCCAAATCCATTGAAACTCTGGATGGAAAACATATAAAAACAGAATATGCCTCTTCAGACGGCAAACACGTTAACAAAAGAGGCAAAAAACTCTTTGCCTCTATGATAGAAGGACGAGATTACGCCTAAAATCTACTTCTTCACAAAAAGTGTTTGAGTCGGATAAGCCATCTCAATCTTGTTCTTCCCAAACGCATCAACTATAGCAAAATTAATTTCCTCTTGTTTGTCCATAAAGATAGAGTAATCTCCGGATTTCACAAAATACACAACTTCAAAGTTTAAACTGAACTCCCCAAAACCCTGAAAATGACAACGCACAAATTCGGTGTCCTTAACTTTTTTAATAATTTTCTCGATCAGTACATCAATTTCCTTAAGTCTTTTCGCTGAAGTCTCATATGTAACACCAATATTAAAAGTGATACGTCTTTGCTTCATCTTTTTGAAATTCTGCAGACGCACGCTGGTTAATTCTTTATTAGAAATAATTAACTCCTCACCTTGCAAAGTCTCAAGCCTGGTAGTTTTGAGTCCGATTTTTTTAACCACACCCTTGTCAGTACCAATAACAATATAATCCCCAACAATAAAAGGTTTATCAAAGACAATGGAAAAAGAACTGAACATATCACCAAGAATATTTTGAACAGCCAAGGCGATAGCGATTCCTCCAATTCCAAGACCGGCAACAAGAGAAGTAATATCAAAACCAAGATTAGATAAAACTAGCAATAAACCCGTTACCCAAAGAAATATTTTTATAACAAGTCTAATCCCCTGAAAAGCAGAAGCATCTTCATTGCCCTTTTTCTTAGCCATACTTCGAAGTCCAACATCAATCAATCCCATCAAAAATCGGATGAATTCATAAACAAAAGCTACAACAAAAATTCCATGAATCCAGGAAACCGCAGTTTCGTTAAGAGCTAGCATCATCAAAGGAAAATACAAAGCTAAAACTACATAGAAAAACCAATGGATATTATTGATAACATCAATCAAAGCATCATCAAAATTGTTTGAAGTTTTTTCCGCAAGTTTATCCAGCCTTTTAACTACAACCTTTGTAAAAATCTTAAAAGCAAAGAAAAGACCGATGAACCAAACAAACGCCACTACAAAATTGCGTACAGTATTGTCCCCTACTTGCATTGCCAGAATTTCATTCAACTGATCCATATAGGCTCAGTATATTAGATGGACCTCATTTTACAAGGCTTAAACCAAGTCTAAAATTTCTCTATGTTATTGTAGAATTTATCAAACATCATCCTCTGAGAATCCGCTACTACTTTGCTTTTCACTAACACGGATGAAGGAGCCTTGAGGTCAGAGAAATCATTATACAAAACATAGTCCTTGTTATCGGAGAATATTATCCACTTTCCATTAAAATTCAGATCCATGCGCTGTACATTGCCCTTAAATTTCTCCATTTCTTTCTTCCTAAGAACACATGCAGTATTAGGTCCAAATGTTGTACAAATCGCACGGTTTTTAGAACCAAGCTTAAAACGATTAACCCTAAATTCCAAAATAGGCCCCATACCTCCAACCACAGGAACAAATCCCTCTAAATCCCCAAAATCAAGATTTGTATCATAACCTAATTGAGACATCATCATGTAAGCATCCAAAATCTGACTTTGGGTAGATAAAATCTTAAAATCGGAAACTGTACCGGTTGGTGCATTTAAGAAAGGATTTAGTTTGCGAATTTTTGCCGCCAATCTATGCAAATTCTTACCCCTACAATAGATATCATCAGCAAGAGTTTCCAAAGATAAAGGAATAATTCCATCACTGGTTTTTTTTATCATCTTCAAACCCTCCAAACACTCAAAAGCCCTATAAACATGACTCTTGTTAAGTCCTGTACGATTAACCAACTGCCACTTGGTTTGAGCGGGAGACCGCACAATTTCCAGATAAACCAGTACCACCGACTCACTAAGGCCCGCCTCCAAGAGTAGTGATCTCAATTGATGTTCAAAAGACATAGGGATATTAATAATAAGCCGTATATTAAAGCAGGAAAGCAGAGTTTAGTCAAGGGCTAGGCTGGAGAATTCTCAAATATTTGGGAAAAATACTAGCGTAACATCTGAAGATAGGCAGGAAGGGTACCATCGGATTCGAAGATCAAACGTGCAAGCAAATCAGATACTGCACCTCGAGTTAAAGGCTGGTCAAAAGAATTCACAAACATTGGAACCAGTGATCTTTCTTGGGCCAAAAGCACAACAGACTGATACCAAACCCCTCCATCAGTAACATCAATATTCCAATCATAAACACGTGAGATAAGAGTTAAGGCCTCCACCAAGTTCACAGGCTCATAGGGTTTAAATCTCCCATCCGGATGTCCCTGCACCAATCCTTCCAATTTTCCAAAACAAACATATGACGAGAACCAATCGTCCTCTTTAACATCAGGGAAGCCGCATTCTTGGCCACCAACTGGAATATCTGTATACACCAAACTTAACAGCATTTTTAAGAACTCCGCACGATTAACTTGATTATTAGGCTTGAAAGTCCCATCTGGATATCCATGTACAATCCCACTATTAGAAAGGACTCCTATAGCTATTGAATATTGATTTGCAGAAGTGACATCAGAGAAACTATCTAATTGAGCAAATATATTTTCACTTTGTATTTCTTCAGAATTATCAGACTCCACAATAGGCAAAGGCGCATCATCGTCCACATCATCGTCAATAATTATCCCTGGTGCTACAGTTCCAGAAGAAGACGAACCCGAACTAGCCCCACCCAAAGATCCTCCACCATCAATAGCTCCAACATCTCCTACGATAAATGAACCGTCTTCAATTTCAGAACTACCTGCCTTTGAAACAATTTTATAACTATAAACACCGGAAGAAAGCTTCTTTCCATTGTCGTCCATACCATTCCACACAACCGTATGTGGACCACCTTCCTGGTCTGATATTCCAAATAGCTCAATTAATGTTGAGCCAGATGCATTCTTCCCCTTATGAACCGTAATTTGAACATCCGCCTTTTCTTCAAGATCGTAGTATAATGTCATTTCCTCAAGACCATCGGTAAGAACAGGATCAATAGAATCTCCCGTAATATTAGATTTACTGCCGGAAACATCGTCTTCCTTTACATCAACAGCGATTTTTTCACTATCAAAGATGTCTTCATTAGCAATGTTTTTTGCAATTATATTTAAATCCAAATCATCATCTTCATCATATCCATCTGCATCCCACTCAACTGCATACCATTTATTAGCTTCCACTTCCATGTCTTCAGTAAGGTCATCATCACGAGATCCATTCTCGAAAATTTGAATATCGACCAAAG
>JAQBYK010000088.1 GCA_027622635.1 bacterium | reverse complement strand
GGAGTTAGGGGTTAAAAAGACTGTAATACACGAGGTCATCAAGACTTTTGAAAATCTACCTTATCGTCTACAACAGATCCGCGAGCTCAATGGAGTAAAGTATTTCAATGATTCTTATTCTACAACTCCGGAAACTTCGATGGCAGCGGTGGATAGTTTTGAAGAACCTACAATATTGATTGCCGGCGGATATGATAAGGGTCTTTCTTATAATGAATGGGCGCTGAAAATTCTGACAAAACCAAATTTACATACGGTTATTTTGATGGGGGATACAACTGAAAAGATGGAAGAAGCTTTGATCAGGGCTGAGGAAAGGTTAGGGGACGCCGAGGGGTCAGCAACTCGTATTTTGAGACGTGATAAGATGGAGGAGGCGGTTGTGGAGGCTTATGCTGAAAGCGAGGAGGGTGGAGTCGTGGTTTTGTCTCCTGCTGCCGCCAGTTTTGATATGTATCAAAACTATAAGGAAAGGGGTAATGATTTCATGGCGCAAGTTCGTAAGCTGAAGTAGTGGGAGTTAGAGTCACGGTTTCTAGGTCTGTTAGATTTATGCCCGATTCTATTGTTTCATATGTTACTGCAAGATCCGCTAAGTCTCCAAGATATGTGTCTAGTTCGTCTTTGTCGTCTTTTATAATGCGTGTGATCATATCTGCCATTTCGCCTCTTTTGAGACCGTTTGCAAATCCGTTGATAGTTTGAGGAATGTAATTACTGTCGCCGGCTTTTGTAACTGCGTCTTTGTACCAAGGTTCCGTGCTTTCCGTGTATCCCAGATCGAAGCCTTTTAATGTGATTTTGAGTCCTTCTACAAATGTAACTGTCTGATCCGGTCTGAATGTGCCGTCATCATATCCCTTCACCCAGCCTTTTTCTTTTCCGTAGCAGATGTACTTTGTGTACCAGAGATTTGACGGTACATCGCTGAAGCATTTTTTGCTGATATAGTTTTTGAAGGTGTCTTCCGGCCAGTTGAAATATGTCGCTGCTCCCTCTGCGATGATCTTTATCATTTCCGCGCGATTGAGAGTATTTTCAGGTTTGTATGTGCCGTCGGGGTAGCCGTTGATGATTTTTTTGGATTCGAGGAATTCTATGCCTTTTTGGTAAGTGGTCGAAGGGCTGACGTCAGAGAATGTGGCGGTGGCGGCTATGGCTGCGGTTGAGCCGGCAAGCATCAGGATTGAGAGAATTGATGTTATTTTTTTCATGGATTGGAGTGTACCATTTTTAATCAGTTTTTTGACTTCTTCGTAGCAAGTTTAGCATTTTTTTGTCGATAACTTTGGTGCCGACGAGCATTCCTCCATAAACAGCGATTCCTACACCGACCAAAAAGAATATTCCCCAGTTTTGTAGATATTCGTAAGTGATTGGTTGGAGATAAAAGACAGCGGCGCCCATAACCCCCGCTGAAAGGATAATTTTCGCCAGATTCTTTAAATTAATTTCAAATTTGAGGTAGTGCTTGGCGACCGAATATGTTCCGATCAAAATGCAGAGCTCAGAGAGTACCGAGGTCACTGCGGCTCCGCGGAATCCGTAAGTCGGAATCACTATTATGTTGGCTACCAGGTTGAAAATTACGCATGCTCCATTTATGTAGAGCAGTTTGGTTTGTTTGTCCAAAGCTATAAGTATGAAAGCAAACAAGACGTTTAGAAATTGGAATAAAAGAGCGAATATCAGGATCTGAAAGGCAATATCTGAGCCATAGAAACCTTCGCCCAATCGTGAAAGAAATTCCGGTGTCGCGATGACAAAGATTATTGGAAAGGCAAGAATAACTCCTCCAACAACCATTGGCACAGCGAGTGCTGCGAGAAAATCGAATGCATACCGAATAATTTCTTTGTATTTATCAGCCTTGCCTGCCGGCAGGCAGGTTTTTTCTTTGATAGCTTTGGTAAGGACGGGCAGGACTGAATTCATGAAGTAGAGGGGGAGAATGGCGAAGTGCTCCAACATCTTCATTGCTACTCCGTATATACCCACTTCTTCCTGGCCTCTCATAAGGGATATTAGGATTGAGTCGATGCGGAAATAAATGGTATTTAGGATTAGGGCGATGCCATAGGGAAGGGATTTTTTGAGAACTTTTTTCCAGAGGTCTATGTCGAATCGGTACTTTAGTGGAGTGATTTTGCGAACATAGTAATTGGTCGTAAGAAGCATGATAAAGTTGCCGATCACTCCCGCTACAAGAAGCATGTAAAAACCGGTTGTTGTGTCCTCGGGAAAGCCATAAAAGACAACGTAAGCCATGAATGCGACCGAGATCAATTTCCCAAGGACCGTTGTGAAAGAGGCTATTTGCATTTTGAGCTTAGTCTGCAGAACACTTGAGATTGTCCCATTTAAGATTGTGATAATTACTGTAATTGATGCTATCGCAACTCCGATTGGTATGCGGGTACCCTGGTATTTTGGTATCAAGAAGGCGAGAATTATTGCCACCATCATTGTTGCTAAAACCAAAATCGTTCTTAAAGAAAGAATATTTCCAATGATTTTCGGGATTTGGTCTTCGTCCTCTGACATCTCCTTAACCGCTATAGTGAAGAGCCCAAGATCGGCTGCAATTCCGAAAAATGCCAGGAATTCGTAGACTAATATATATTCTCCATATCCTTCTACGGAAAGATATGAAGTGGAAATTTTCACTACCACCAGCCCCAGAATTGCAACTAAAACCTTTCCAAAGACCTGAGCGATTGTGTTTCCTAAAATTTTGCGGGCAATAGACATAAATGTGTTATACTCGTCTGCGATAATCTACAGTTATTTATGCATGAAATAAAGTCACAACTAGAGGGAATAAAGGGGTTTATAGAGGTTGGTCTAAAGAAAGTGGACCTTCCAACTAAACGTAGTGAGCTTGAAAAGTTAAACGCCGAAATGTCCGCAGAAGGGTTTTGGGATGACCAGGACAGGGCAGCGGAAGTTGGACAGAGAGCTTCCAATCTGACTAAATTAATCGAAATTTGGGAAGGCATTAAAGGTGAAAGTGATGAGCTCATAGGTCTTCTTCCTGAAATTCATCCCGAAAAAGATCCAAAAGCCGCAGACGAGTTTCGTGAGATGGTTAAGGCTTTAGCTGTAAGGTGGCGGAGACTTGAGATATCCACATTTTTAGATGGAAAATATGATGAAAACAGCGCCGTTTTGATGATTCATGCAGGCACCGGAGGGACAGATGCCCAGGATTTTGCGGAAATGTTAATGCGAATGTATTTGCGTTATGCAGAGAGAATGGATTTTTCAGTGGAGATTTTAGATAAGTCGGTGGGGGATGAGGCAGGTATAAAGAGTTGTACTTTTATGGTTAAGGGTCAGTTTGCTTATGGCTATTTGAAGGGGGAGGGTGGTGTTCATCGCTTGGTGAGATTGTCGCCTTTTAATTCTAAACATACTCGGGAGACTTCCTTTGCAATGTTGGAAGTTTTGCCGGAAATTAATCATAGTGATGAAGTTGATATTTCTTCAGATGATTTGAGAATTGATGTTTTTAGGGCAGGTGGACACGGAGGTCAGTCGGTAAATACTACGGATTCCGCTGTAAGAATTACACATATTCCTACGGGTATAGTGGTTCAATGCCAAAATGAACGAAGTCAATTGCAAAATAAGGAACAGGCTATGAAGGTTTTGCATTCCAGATTGGTGGATTTGATGGAAAAACAACAGGCCAAGGAAATCTCGGATTTGCGCGGAGGAGCTCAGGAAATCGCTTGGGGCAATCAGATGCGTTCTTATGTTCTACACCCTTACAAGATGGTCAAAGATCATCGTACCGATTATGAGGAAGGCAATCCGGATAGTGTTTTGGACGGTGAGCTGGATGGATTCATTGAAGCAGAGCTTAAAAAGGTGGACTAATGAAAAAGCTAAAAATCATAACCGGGGCGGAAAATCCTATCTTGAGGGCCAAAAGTGTGCCTGTGAAGCACTTTGATGAGGGGCTCAAGAAATTTGTTTTGCAAATGAAAAAGTCTATGGAATCCGCTAAGGGCCTTGGGATTGCTGCGCCGCAAGTTGGGAAGAATATACGCGTTTTCTGGGTTGTGTTGAACTATGATAAGAAAGATCAGGTGGCGGTTGCCATGGTTAATCCCAAAATTGTTTCGCGTAGTAGGGATACCGAGATAGGGGAGGAAGGGTGCCTGAGTTTACCCGGTGTTTATGGGAAGGTCGAGCGATTTCGTGAGATCACGGTGGAATATTTCGATTTGGATGAAGTGAGGCATTCTTTGACTCTTGAGGGGTTGGATGCGCGAGTGGTTCTCCATGAAAACGACCATATTGATGGGATCCTATTCATCGATAGGATTAAAGCGATGGACGAGAAAAAGGATTTGGCTTTATAAGACTTTATTCTGGCCTTGGTACTACAGCGTAATTGCTGTCCATGTTTTCCCATTCATCTCCAAATTTTGCTTTCATTTTTTCCTGGTAATCAGGTAAGTCGCTTACAATTATCATGTTTGTATCTTTTGCTCGTGCGAGTGTGCCACCATCCTCATCAACTTCCTCAATAATTGTGTCTTCTGCCCGAGCTTCCCTTAGCGTCATGTATGGATATCTAAACTCTTTAGCTGCTTCTGCCTCTTTTTCCTGCGCTGTTTTGCTTACTGTCTCATCTGCAGGTTCCGCCTCTGCCGGTGGTGCTTCTTCTGCCGGTGTTCCATCTGCCGGTGGTGCTTCTTCTGCCGGTGTTCCATCTGCCGGTGGTGCTTCTTCTGCCGGTGTTCCATCTGCAGGTGGTGCTTCTTCTGCCG
>JAQBYK010000087.1 GCA_027622635.1 bacterium | reverse complement strand
ACAAAAATGGCGGCGATATTCCGCACTTTAGCGAAAAAATATTAACCGCCATTTTCGCCAACCCAAGCTTAAGAACCAGGCTCTCATTTGAATCGGGCATGAAAAAAATGAACGGAAAAGTAAACATTCTAAACACTCAAGATTCCTGGCAATTCGAATACGAAAATGGAGTGAAAATGGACGGTGACAAACAAGAACACATCAAAGAAGCGGCAAAAGTTATCTCCAAATATACAGATTTGATAGCCATGAGAAATTCCGCACTTATCACAACACAAGCAAACACGGATGAAATAGATTATCAGGAATACAAAAAAGACATACCCATGACAGAACTTGTAAAGTATGCCGAAAAGCCGGTAATCAATATGGAATCGAACATATACCATCCATGCCAATCAATGGCTGATATGATGACACTCTGCGAGAAATTTGGAGATCCAAGTAAGAAAAAATATGTTCTCACCTGGGTTCCACATCCAAAAAATTTACCCACAGCTACACCGAATTCCCAATTAATTACTCCTCAAATTTTCGATATGGACATCACTCTGGCATGTCCAAAAGGTCTTGAATTAGACCCTGAAATTGTGGGCTCAAATTTTAAGATATCACATTCTCAAAAAGAGGCATTGGAAAACGCGGACGTGGTAGTTGCTAAAAGTTGGTTTGCAAAAAACCACAAAGGACATGATGATTGGACAATTACCGAAGAAAAAATGGCAATCACAAATAACGCCTACTTTATGCACTGCCTTCCTATCAGAAGAAATATAGTTGCCACAGACAAAGTAATCGACAGTCCAAATTCTCTAATATTTCAAGAAGCTGAAAACAGAATGTGGGTCCAGATGGCAATAATCAATTATTTACTAACTCAAGAATAATGAAAATCACATTAAACAAAATCGCATCAGTCACAAAGAATGCGCAACTTCCAAAGAAAGTTGAAATAAGCGATCAAATAATATCCGAAGAAGGAGCAATACTTGCTGTAGAAATACTTGATGACAAGAAAATCTACAACCAACTAGAGCTTCCAAACGGTAGAATGTCCACCATTCAAAAAGGTGACATCATCGCAGTAGCACTCGGAAATAGAAGCGCCCTAAAGGGGTTTGTAGGGATAATTCCGGAAACATTGAAACCGGATAACATTATTCAGATCTTAAATATCGGCGGTGTTTCCGGAATTTGCACAAGTGAGAACCTTAAAGAAGTAGGTCACGCAATTTCAGCTAAAGTAATCGGAGCAATTAGCAAAAACGGCAAACAGCTAAACATCAAAGATTTTGCAATATTTAAACCAAAAAACATATTAGAATCAAAGACCAAATTAATAGTAGTAAGCGGAACATGCATGCACGTTGGCAAAACAACCATAAGTTGCGAAATATTAAAACAAGCAAGCAAAAACGGACTAAAAATCTCCGCCACAAAACTTGCAGGCGTAGCTTGCTTAAAAGACACTGAAAAAATGAAAGACTATGGAGCTATAAGTGCTTGCTCATTCATCGACGCAGGCCTAACATCCACCGCAAAAAACGGGCCACTTTCAGTCAAAGTTACAAAAGGCGCCATAGATTATCTGTCAAAAGAAAATCCCGATTACATCATAATTGAATTTGGAGACGGAATTTTCGGAGAATACGGTGTTATGGAAATCCTCAAAGACCCGGAAGTCCAAAAAAATATCATATGTCACATTGGCTGCGCCCACGACCCAATGGGGGCCAGCAAATTAGTCGAAGTATGCCAAGAAATTGGTGCTCCGGTAAACTTGGTTTCCGGGCCGGTAAGCGACAATAGTGTCGGTACAACATTCATCAAGAAAAACCTCAATACACCTGCATACAACGCTATCTCACAAGGAGAAGAATTATTTAATCACTTACTAGAATCATGTCTAAAATAAATACATCAATCATCGGAGCTACAGGCTACACAGGGATAGAATTACTAAAATTCTTACTAAATCATCCAAACGTAGAAATCAAGCATCTCACTTCAAGCAGCTTTGAAGGACCGATTTGTGAAATCTACCCACATCTTTGCAATATATCAAAACACCAGATCACCAAAACCGATCCGATAAAAGTAGCAAAAGAAAGTGATGTAGTATTTCTTGCTCTTCCTCATGGAGAATCCTGCAATATTGTCCCACAAATCTCAGGCAAAACGAAAATAATCGATCTTGCTAATGACTATAGACTTTCAAAAGATTTCATTTACGGACTACCGGAAATAAATGATGTAAAAAAATCATCGCAAATAGCAAATCCCGGATGTTTCGCAATAGCAACTCAATTAGCACTTTATCCACTCAAGAAATCAATCAAACATGTAAACATTGTAGCAATCACCGGCTCAAGTGGCTCTGGAAAAACACCATCGGAAACGACACACCATCCTATCAGAAACCACAATGTCAAAAGCTACAAGATAGGGATACATCAACACATTCCGGAAATCATCCAAACACTGGAAATACAAGAATCCCAAATAACCATGATCCCAACAAGTGGCCCATTTACAAGAGGCATACATCTCACAGCTTTTGTTGAAGGCAAAACGGAAAACGCGAGTAAAACATACAAGAAGGCATATAAAAATGCGCCATTTATCAGAATAAAAGATAATGTCGAACTGGCAAATGTCATAGGTTCCAATTTTTGTGACATTTCAATTCATGAACACAATGGTCAAACAATAATTCAAGCTGTAATCGACAATCTGATCAAAGGCGCAGCGGGAACAGCCATACAAAATTTCAATCTCATGAATAACCTTAAAGAAGACAGTGGACTTAGGAACCTAATCCCAATTTTCCCATGACAGATTTAATTCAAACGTACAACAAGTATCCAATTGAAATAGTTAAAGGCTTTGGCAGCTATGTATGGGACAAAAATGGCAAAAAATACCTGGATTTTTACGGAGGTCATGCCGTTTGCATACTTGGACATTGCCATCCCAAAATCGTAAAAGCAATAAACGATCAAAGCAAAAAACTGGTTTTTTATTCCAACATAGTGACTACTCAACCACAAGAAAAACTAGCCAAATTACTGTCACATACATTTAAGCCGGAAATGGTCAAAGTATTCTTTTCCAACTCAGGTTCAGAGGCAAATGAGACCGCACTAAAGATTGCCAGAAAATACACCGGCAAAAAGCAAATCATTTCCTTCAAGGGAGCCTTCCACGGCAGAAGCATAAGCAATCTTAGCATTACAGGTTTCAAAAAATATCAACAATTTGCACCTGATCTGCAAGAATTCACAACTTTCGCAGAATTCGGAAATATGCAAAGTGTCAAACAAGCATATACAAAAGATACAGCCGCGATAATTTGTGAACCGATTCAAAGTATTGGTGGAATAAAGATGGTCTCAAAAAAATTCTACCAAGATCTTGCAAAATTTTGCAAAAACAAAAATATCTTACTCATTTTCGATGAGATCCAAACCGGACTGGGAAGAACCGGCACATTTTGGTTTGCAGAGTACCTGGAAATATCACCGGACATAACAACAAGTGCAAAAGGACTGGCCTCAGGGCTCCCAATCGGAGCAACAATTGTTAAAGAAAAAATCGCAACAACCATTAATCCGGGTGAACATGGCTCAACCTTCGGTGGTGGCCCAATTCCTTGTGCCACAGCAATAGCCACACTGAAAAGTATTCCAAACATTAACAACAAATCAAAGTACCTTATCAAAAAATTACAAAAGCACCCAATAATCAAAACCATTCACGGCAAAGGCCTACTTCTGGGTCTGGAGTTGCACAAAGAGAATTCTCAATTTATAACTCAGTGCTTAAAAAATGGCCTTATCATAGGAGCTTCAAATAATCCAAAGATCTACAGAATCATGCCACCCCTTACAATTACCAAGGAAGAAATCGACAATTTTATTAAAAAAATCCCCAATGAACAATAAGCAAAAAGATTATTATCTTTCAAAATTCCGTGAGAACACCTTTGTGATTAAAATCGGTGGTGAAGTAATTTCCTCAAAAAAAATTCTGGAAAATATTCTTAAAGATATCAAAAAACTTTTCGATTATGGTATTCACGTAGTACTCGTACACGGAGGAGGCACACAAGCAGACAAAATTTCCGCAGACCTTGGTCACATACCACAAAAAATAAATGGCAGAAGAATTACAACTAAAAAAGACATAGAAATAGTCAAAATGCTATACGGTGGGAGTGTAAATCTCGAAATCCTCAGCATTATGAAGAAACTCAAAATGAAAGGCATCAGAGTTTCCGGACTGGATGGAGACCTTCTTCATGCAAAGAAGAGAAAAACAAAAGACATAAATTACGGATATGTAGGTGACATCGAGTCGGTAAACACGCAAATCCTCCATGATCTACTTGAAAAAAGGTATCTACCTATCATATCTCCACTGGCTGTGACCAATACGGGAACCATTCTCAACATTAACGCTGACACTATAGCAACCGAAGTAGCCATAAAACTAAAGGCTGACAAACTGATACTATTTACCAATATGGACGGAATTATAAAAAAGGGGAAATTAGTATCATCTATCACCACTACTGAAGCGCAAAAACTAATAGATGAAGGAACCGTCAAAGATGGAATGTCAGTCAAAACCCATAACTGCATCAAGGCAGCCAAAAATGGAGTAAAAAGAGTACACATACTAAACGGTCTATCTCCTCATAGCCTCCTTACCGAAGTCCTAACAAAAAAAGGTACGGGAACATTAATCACATCAGCAAAAGAAAAGAAAATTTACCTAAACGAAGAAGTATGATTAAAAAATTCAGCGGAAAACCGGGCCCAAAGGTTGTCATAATGGGTAGCCTACACGGAAATGC
>JAQBYK010000001.1 GCA_027622635.1 bacterium | reverse complement strand
TGGTATGATGAAGCTAGTAATGACTTTTGGCTTGGAGCGATATTTTTGACAACTTATTACTTGACCTTCAATGTACAGGCTCTGTTTGCAGATAAGGATAATGACCAATACCTTGCAAGTATTGTAGCAACTCTTAATTCCCTAGCCTTTTTTATCCTTTTCTCACTACTTATAACGGATTTCTATCCTGACTATCATGGACTGTTTACTTGGTTATTGGCAGTGACGTCATTTTTGATCTATCTTATTGCGAAAGCTATCAAGAAAGAAAATTTACGCTTAACCTATTTGGGCCTATCAATTCTATTTCTAACAATAACTATTCCAATAGAATTTAACGGTGAATGGGTTACTATTTTGTGGGCCACCGAAGCTTTAATATTGGCTTTAGTTGGAATAAAAGTCAAAGTTCCAATTGTAAGAAAAGCCGCCTACGTGATTGCAGCTATCGTTGCAATTAAGACGTTTTTTGTAGACTTTGAATTACTTGATTTTAGTTTCAGTAATTTTTGGAGTAGTAGATTGTTTGTTTATTCTTTTGTATCAGCATCTTTCTATGTTGCAGCTTATTATCTTAAGAAATCCTCTAGCTTACTTGAATATACAGAAAGAACTATTTCTCCACTATATAGCTGGGCTAGTGCTATACTTTTAACACAGTTGCTTTTTTTGGAGATCAACTTTGACTGGATATCAGTTGCCTTGGTTCTTTTTGCAATTGTACTGCTTGTTGTTGGTTTATTTTTCAGAAGTGTAGCATTACGTATTCAAAGTTCCGTTTTGGTTGCAATTGTGGCCATTAAAACATTTTTTGTAGACTACGAATTAAGTAAGTTTAGTTTTGACGACTTTTGGGACAGTACCAGGATTTTTGTTTATCTTTCAGTGATCGTTTCTATTTATCTTATGGCTTTTCTTTTAAAGAAAAATTTCAAATCTGTTGACGATAATGAAAATTATATTGCAAAAATATACACTTGGGTTCCAACGGTTTTATTCACACAGTTACTTTATTTGGAATTTCAGTCTTTTTGGATATCAGTTAGCTGGGCAGTTTTTGCGTTATTGATTACAGCTTTTGGCTTTGGCCTGAACTCAAAAATCTTTAGATTACAGGGTATTTTGCTTTTTGGCTTAACAATACTAAAAGTTTTCCTTTATGACAGCAGTGAATTGACACCGATATACAGGACTGTTTCCTTTATGGTACTTGGCGTAATCCTATTATTAGTGTCTTTTGGCTACAACAAGTATAAAGATCGATTTAAAGAAATGTTTTAGCTTAGAGAAACTTTCTCCGGTAGGGCAATTTTCATGCCGAAGTGTTTTTCGGTGAACTCCTTGAAGGACTTTGGATCGTCCGTTGTTAGGAACTTCCGGCTTTTGTTTTTGGAAAGTTTTGATTCTATTTCGGGGTGTCTTTCTAAATAATCCCTAAGACTTTTGGCTGTGATTTCGCCTGATTGAAGTATATTCACATTTTTCATCGTTTTTTTAATTTCCTTTTGCATTAACGGATAGTGAGTGCAGCCCAGTATTAAGGTGTCTATGTTGCAGGATTTTAGTGGCTTTAGATACTTTTTTAGAATTGATATAGCCTCAGGTTTGTGATGCCAGTTTTCTTCTATGAATGGCACTAAAAGTGGACATGCCCTCGAATAAACCTTCACTTCCGGATTTAATTTGCTTATTTCCTTTTCATAAACTTTTGAATTGATTGTTGCCTTTGTTCCTATCACCCCTACCCTATTGTTCCCGGTCCTCCTCATTGCTTCCTGTGCTACGGGAATGAGTACCCCTAGAACCTTCCTATCTTCTTCCTTAGAGCCTTTTAGGTATTTTTCCTGTATGAACCTCAGTGCGACACTTGAGGCGGTGTTACAAGCAAAAATAATTAGCGACACACCTTGACCAAAAAGGTAATTAACCGCTTGTTCCGAAAATTTCTTGATACTTTCTTCACTATGGTTGCCGTAAGGTGCCCTTGCGTTGTCTCCAAGGTATAAATAATCGTATTCCGGCAATAGATCCATAACCGGTTTGAGTACGGTGAGCCCTCCGTATCCTGAATCAAAAAAGGCGATCATATGTGTTTTTACAGGTTACAAGCTTGAATAATCTACTCTACTTAGTAATATGAATGCAATGACTAAGAATTTTCTTTTAGCGTTTCTGTTAACAGGCTTTGTAATGGGGCTACTCCTGACCTGGCAGTTTGGAACAAAAGTCCCCGTAGAAGGCAGCTTTCCAAGTGATCAGGTAAGTGCCAGGGATGATCTCCTCAAAGAATTCCTGAATGATCAATCATATCTGCAAAGTCGTATAGTTTCATTACGTAAAGACAAAGAAAACAAGGAAAACTCCATTGAACTCCATACGGAAACCGCAAATTTTGAATTATTGGAGGGACTTAAGGCCAGTATTGGTTTGACTGAGGTGACCGGAGGAGGCTTAGAGATATTGTTGGATGATAATCCCTTATCTACAAGGGATGGTTCTGAATTAAGTGACCTTGGACTTGTCCAGGCTTCCGATGTTCGTGACATAGTTAACATACTGAATGCATCCAGTGCAGAAGCCATATCGGTAAATAATCAAAGAGTTGTTGCCGTGTCCCCTATTTCTTCGGTTGGAACTACTATTTTGGTCAATAATTCCCATATCGCCCCCCCATTTGTTATTACTGCTATTGGCGACAGCGAGGTAATGCTCCAGAGACTTCTAGATCAGAATTTGCTTCCCAATGTTTATAAAAGACGACTTGAATCGAAGATTATATTTGAGATTACAAAGAAAAACCGACTTACGGTCTCTGTTTATAATGGTGACCTTAAGACAAGCTATTTAAACCTAGTCGAATAACAATGCATAATAAGAAACTATACATATTGATTACCGCCATTTTACTCGGATTTTTAGTGGCTATACAAAGCCGTTCCTTCGAAAACATAGATTTATCCCTTAGAGATAGGCAAAGCAATGTTTTCCAAGAACTGAGCATTTTAAAGGACAAAAATAAGGACCTTTCAAGTGAAGTACAAGAACTTAAATTATCAATCGAACAGCTTGCCGATCAGAATCTGGCACTCAATACTATTGAAGATGAAATCACCGAGTACAAGAAATTGGGCGGAAAATTGTCTGTTTTCGGTCCCGGCATATCGGTAATAATAGATGGGAATATAACTACAGCATTAGCCGTAGACCTTGTTAATGAATTCTTTATGTATGGAGCACAAGCTGTATCTGTAAATGGCATAAGAATAACAGATCAGACAACCGGATTTGATACTCTTCCACAAGGCCAAATTTTGCTAAATGGCAGTATCCTTTCCACTCCTTATGCTTTCAATGCAATAGGGGAATCCTCAACATTAACCAAAATACTTCAATTACCCGGGGGAATATTAGACAGATTTAATGGTGTCTTTCCTAACACCAAAATAAATATCATTTCAAAAGATATTATCCAGATGGGGTAATAGCCAAAGTGGCTGTAGTGCAAGGATTATTAACAATATAATTATGAATATGCGCTTAATAAAATTCGATTGTTTTAGTTTTATTGACAGTTTTTTAATTAAATTCGTTGATTGTTCCAGTTTTTTATTTAGATTTTCTTCAAAGCGCTTTTTTTCGTAGTTTTCCCTATGATACTCAAGCATTGGAATGCTATTTCTGAGCTGGGCTTCCAACTGCCCAACTCTATAATTTGCGATCTCCAGTCTCTCCTGTTTTTCCTTAATTTCTTCCCGGAGCTCATTGAAAAGTTTCTTATATGTACCGCCTTCTGCATCATTCTTCCGCATTTTAAAACCAGCCGAATCCCCATCGAAAACATCCACCTTGTCTATCCTGTCTACCCCGTTGTCTACTTGTCTACTACGATTGTCTATAGACTTTTTCAATGTAGACATGTCGACATTGTCTACTTTAATTTGTCCATACCCCTCACTCTTAAACCTCCCAATATCACCCTTATCAAGCCATATTCTCCCCGCTATAGTACGAGTAGACAGTTTTTTTGACTTTATGTATCTGTCTAGTGTCCGCATTGACACTTTTAATAGTCTACTAGCGCCTTCCCGGCTAACACCGAACTGCTTTTGAGTATTGTCTACATTCATAATTGTTGTCTATTTATGTCTATAGACAGAGGCAAGCTTTGTCTAGACAATTTCGGCCTGATTTTACTTAAATTGTCTACTCCTGTCTAGTTTACTCATCTTTACAATCGAGGTTCTAGTGACCATAATAGATCTACCTTTTATCATTCCTGGTTGATATGTTTAATTTTTTGAAAATTTTAAAGCTTCCATTGCTTCTTTTAATTGTATTATTATTTGGCTTTAGTACTTCATCTTTTGCTGTTAAATCGGTTTATGAGTCTTATATAGCCAATATCAATTCAAAGGTTGAGTTTTTAAGCGAATTTCCCGGTGGTCAATTCGGAGCCAGTCTGGCTTCCGGTGACTTTAATGGAGACGGGATTGATGATCTTGCTGTTGGAGCACCATTTGCTTCAAATAGTAAACAATGGGTTGGTGCTGTGAAAATCATTTTTGGTGGTGATGAAAATATTGAAAATGCTATTTTTTATGGGGAAAATGCAGGTGATCAATTAGGATCATCTATTTCAGTTGGGGACTATAATTATGATGGCATCGATGATATTGCTATGGGTGCATACAGAGCAAATGGTGATGCAAAGAATTCAGGCAGAATATATGTTATGTACGGAGGTACAGATTTGGTTAATCAATTGGTTGATTTCAACATGGTAAATGCGGATTTTGAGGTTGGAAGAGGCCTTTCCGGAGCAGGCTTTGGCTTAGCTGCAGAATCTACTGATCTTAACAATGACAACTTTGATGATCTTATTGTATCAGCGCCTTTTGCATCAAATCGTAACGTAGATAATGCTGGTATTGTTTTTGTTTATTTCGGATCAATATATGGCTTAATCAAGCCTCATAATATTACAATTTATGGAAATATCAAGAATGAAAGATTTGGCTCCTCAATAGCGAGTGGTGATTTTGATGCTGACGGAAAGCAGGAATTGTTTATAGGTGCTTACTTAGCAAATGTTGGAGTTTATAATCAGTCTGGTAAAGTCTATTACTACGACCTGGATCTAAAAAACTCCAAAGATGCTTCATTATTGTTTACAACTCCTGACTACGAAATAGTAGATGAGTCAAAAAGTGAATTATTTGGCTTTGCTCTAGATGTTAATGATTTAAATAAAGATAATCATGATGATCTTGTGGTCACCTCGTTCCCTTATTTTGGAAATCAGGAGAATGCTCATGTTTCCGTTTTTTATGGTGGTGATTTTGATGTAAAGCCCGATGTTGTAGTCAAATCTCCACTAGGTGAGGCTTTCTTGGGTTCAAGTGTCCAAATGGAAGATTTTAACGGTGATGGATTTGTAGATATAGCCCTGGGAGCTCCCGGCATTAACTTCAGTAAAAGCATAGAGGAAGGTAGTGTTTATTTAATTTATGGGAAAGAAAGTGGATTTGAGACAAGTTATAGTGTCACAGACCTTGATATTGATTCAATCATTCACGGAGAAAATCTCGATGATTGGTTTGGGTATGCCCTTGAAGCTCTTGATATCAATAACGATGGTTTGGAGGATCTTGTTGTTGGATCCAGATATTCCGATGGAGAATCCTCTATTAACGATGGTAAGGTCTTTGTCTTATTTGGAAATGATGAACCATATGGAGTTTTACGTGCGATAAAAAATGTTGGAGGTGACGAAATCTCAAGGGGTTCTCTTCTCAAAATTGTGCTTGATAGTTTTGATATTTATAAGAAAAAATCTACCTATATCAACAATTGTTATTCTTATATAGATTTCTGCCTATTTAATTTTATGGCAATGTCTTCTTTTGATGGAATTGAATTAAGTCCTCAGCTTATCCTTTACCCTGATGTTCACAAAGAGAATGAATATTATGAAGATATTAATACAGCTACGATTCTTGGGTTAGTTAATGGCTACATGAATGAAACAAATAGTCCTTTCAAACCTGATCTCCCGGTTACAAGAATTCAGGCTCTTAAAATAGTTCTTGGAGCTGCCGATCTTGTTCCTACAAAATATAAATTTGAGCTAATTGCAATGCTGGGGTCATATCAGGATCTGATTAGTCAAAAGTCATATTTTGAAGATGTAGATACTGAAATTTCACACATGTGGTGGTATCCCCGATATCTAAATTTTGCAGTAGAAAATGGGATTTTGGAAGACACTGACTATTTTAGGCCGGACGACAATATTAGCTCCCAAGAGCTCGACGAAATGATTAACAATACCCTAGAATATATAAACTCCATTAATGAAGAAAATTGAGCATGAGGACATTCAAAAAATGAAGCCTTCGATTTCCGAACTCAAGAGCAAAAAGCGATCTGACTTTTATGTTTTACTGGAGAATGTTAGAAGCCTTTACAACGTAGGATCTATTTTTAGGACCTCTGACGCAGTTTTATTAAAAAAACTATATTTATGTGGTTTTACCGGTTTTCCTCCTCGAAATGAGATTTCCAAGACCGCCCTTGGCGCTGAAGAATTGGTTCCGTTTGAACATCATGATGATGCGATCAAACTTGTTAAGAAACTTAAATGTGCTGGGATTAAGATTGTGGCTGTAGAGCTTGCGGAAGGTGCAGTTGATTATTCAGAAGCTGAGTATGATTTTCCTGTTTGCTTTGTGCTGGGCCATGAAGTTGAAGGAATTTCTGATGAATTGATGGAGCATGTTGATATGGCTATTTCAGTACCTATGCTTGGCAGAGCAAATTCTTTGAATGTTGCGGTGTGTTATGGGATTATAGTTTATGATGCTTTAAAGAAATTGAAAAATGCGTAGTTGGTGGAAAATCACTGTTTTGGGAGTTATTTTTATTCTTTTTTTGGCAATATGGATTTTTGTAATTGGTTTTTCTTCTAATCGACCGGGATCTTTTTTTAATACGGGTCATAACGCTGTTTGGCTCGGACACAGTTGGGTTGGTGAAGAAAAAACTGATGAAGAAATCGAGGCTCTTGTAAAAAATTTAGACCAAAATGAAATTGACACAGTCTTTGTGCATTCCGGTCCATTTGAAGAGAACGGATCTATAGATCCAAAAACTTATGAGTATGCAATTAGCTTTGTTGATAGAGTTAAAGCCATTAATCCCAACATCAGTTATCAGGCCTGGCTTGGACAAATAAGAGGAAATGTTGATCTTGACAACGCTGATGTGCGACATGAGATTGCTAAACAATCTATGATCTTGTCCGGTCTGGTTGGTTTTGATGGGATTCATTTTGATATTGAACCGGTTTGGGACGGTGACCTTGCTTTTATTGAACTCTTAAAAGAGAGTAGGGGATTAATGCTGGAAGAAAAAACTATTTCCGTTGCACTTGCGGAGTTCATTCCTCAATCCCTAATTTGGATGACCAAAAATATTCATGAATTTAAGAATTATAATTCCGAAGTTAACTATCTCAATGTTGCGGATTACGCAGATCAAATTGTAGTAATGGCCTATGATACGGGCATTGATCGTGACTGGTTATACATTTGGCTAGTCAAAGAACAGACCATCTGGTTAAGCAATTTGCTTGATGGGAAAGAGCTTTTTGTTGGTATCCCCGCTTATAATGAAAAGACTGAGGCTTATGATCCTGAAATAGAAAATATTGAAAATGGACTTAAAGGAATTTTGGCAGGATTAAATAATATAAGGAGCAATGAGAATAATTTTGCCGGAGTTGCAATATATCCTTATTGGGAAATTGACGATGAGGAATGGCAGGTGTATAACATGCTTTGGTTAAGATAGATTTATGCTGAAATTTGGGTTTACAAACGAAACAGAAGAAAAAGTTACGAAAACTCTATTCAAAAGAAGAATAGAGAAGTTTTATGAAATTCTTCGCTCCAAGATTGATAAGAAACTAAACAATCGGAATGGTCTTATTGATTTGGTTTTGATAAATGATGAAACCATTAAGGCAATGAACGGAGAGTATCGCAGAAAAAACAGTCCGACTGATGTTATTTCTTTTGCCTATCTCGAGGTAACCGAGCATGAATCTGAGAAGGGCGATATAATTGCAGGAGATATCTTCATTTCAGTTGATACGGCTAAGAAACAAGCCAAAAAAAAGGGGCATGATTTGAAACGTGAAATTGAAATCCTATTTGTGCACGGTTTGCTTCACTGTTTCGGTTTTGGTCATAAGACAGATAAGCAGGAAAACGAAATGGAGAAATGGGCTAAGAAGGTTTTGACTTAGATTTGTATGCATTACATCAAACAAATGGAGGAGCTTAGGGACCTGGTTCCTCGCATAGCACTAATGGCTATCAATTGTGAGAATAGTCCTTATGTTTCGTATTCCGGGAATGTGAAAAATTCTCATCTCCTATGCGGAAGCGAGTATGACGAAAATTGCTATTACGGATTTTGGCTTTATGATTCCACTGATTGTGCTGACTGTGATTACTGTCAGAAATGTGAGCTCTGTTACGATTGTGTCGACTGCATTGAGTCTTATAACGTTAATCATTCTCAGGATTGCACTAATTGTACCGATTGTGATTATTGCTATGATTGTACCGGATGTAACAACTGTTTTGGTTGTACAGGTCTTAGGCGCAAGCAGTACCATATTGGAAATAAAAAATATGAAAGAGATGAGTATGTTAGGAGAGTTGAAGAGCTGAAAAGCGACAAAGAAAAGCTTCTTGAGATGCTGGAAGAAGCCAAGAAGCAAGCGCCTCATCTTTATACCCATGTTCTCAATAATGAAAACTGTAGTGGTGACTATGTTTATAATTCTAAGAATGCCGTTGATTGTTTTGATGTTAAAGACATGGAAGACTGTGGACACTGTAATAATTGTGTTAGCCTAAAAGACTGCTTTGATATGAGTAATTCCTACTATAATGAGGAACTCAACTACGAAGTTATGTCTTCTATGAACCTTGTTAACTCAAATTTTTGCGTAACTTGTTTTGACAGTAATGATCTGGATCATTGTGAGCACGTCTATAATTCTCAGGATTGTTTTGGCTGCTTCAGCTTGAAGCATAAGCAATATTGTGTCTTTAATGAACAATTCTCAAAGGATGAGTATTTTGAGAGGGTAGAGAAAATTATTAGAGAGATGAAGGAAAGTGGTGAGTATTACAATTTTCCCTGTTCGACTTATCCCTATGAAGATAGTAATGCTGAAATGGAATGGCCGAGTTGATTTTCAATTTTTTAATTTTCAAGTATTATTTAAACGTTAAATATTATGGCTGAAGCTACAAGTGAAAAACAAGGGTGTAAAGCTTGCGGAAAGGATTTTTTGATAATTCCTGCAGAACAGCTCTTCTATAAAAAGAAAAAATTGGATTTTCCGGAAAATTGCCCTGATTGTAGAAGAAAGAGGCGGCTTAGTTTGAGAAATGAAAGAAAACTATATAAGAGAAAGTGCGACAAATGTAAGAAGAATATTGTTAGTACTTACTCTGCTGACAGCAAATACACCATTTACTGTCAGGAGTGTTATTGGGAGTATTTGGGCTAGAACATGTCCTCCAAATCGACCACTTGCCAGTCCTGTGAAGTGTCAGCCTTCTTTTTCATGGTAATGTTTGAACGGGCTACTTCCAAATCTTCAAGGTGTTTTTGATGTCCTGAGCCTTGAAGAACCGCATTTTCGACTTTTCTTGTTAGCTGAAAATCTATTCTGTTTAAATTGAACTCGACTAATCTTTGATATCCAACCTCCAATTCTTGAGATCCTACTTCTGTATAGAGAGGTGCCGTTTCATCTAAAGTGATTTCACCACCGGCAGCCTTTACACGTTCTAATATGTCTTCAAAAGCCGCATCCTTGCCAGCCTGGCGAGTTTCAGCGATTTCGTGCATTTCCGGTTTTTTTCCTCCTTTTCCCATATGCTATAATATTACTTGATATGAGTTATAAAGGCAAAAAAAACGGCTCTAACGTCTATAATTCCGCTGAAGGATACGATATGTATGCCAAGCAATATGAGAAGGATTATAAATTGTTGCGATGTTTTGAGAAAGACAGGTTATTTGCATTTGTTGGTGATCTTAAGGGTAAGAAAGTTTTAGATCTTGGTTGTGGAACCGGAAGACTGATCGGTGAACTTAAGGTCTTTGGTGCTGATGTAAAAGCTTGTGATGTTTCCGGTGAGATGGTCAAGATTGCTCAAGAAAAATATCCCGCTTTGGATATTGTAAAAGCAGATGCACTTAATCTTCCTTATGAAGATGGAACTTTCGACTTTGTCCTGGCAACTTTTTTGTTGGTTCATATCAGGGATTTGTCCAAATTATTTGGAGAAGTCTATCGAGTGCTTGGTTCCGATGGGAAATTTGTCTTAACCAATATTAATCAGAAGAAGGCGCCTAAATTGAAGCTAAAAAATGGAGAAGAAATAGTAATAAATTCTTTTTATCATAGTCCTGAAAAGGTTCTTAAGGAGTTAGATCATCAATTCTTTAAAATAGAACAAGATGCTTATGTTGAAGAGAAAGGAACATGGATCAATCAAATAATCAGGGCTAGAAAGTTTTGACTTTATTCGCCAATTAAAATAACATTTTTTTAATCTATTAAATTTGAAATTATGAAAATTCTAAAAGTTCTTGTATTGAGTCTCGCTGTTGCTACTCTTTTAACTGCCTGTGGTAGCGGAGGGGGCCCTGAAAAAAGTCCGGAAGATGTAGTAAGCGAAGGGATAAGTAATTTGATTGACGTCAACTCTGCCGAGTATGCGATGTCTACCGATATTACTTTTAATCTTGCCGAGCCAGAGCCTGGACTTCCATTTACTGAATTTTTGCTTGATCTGGGTATAAGTGGTGCATACGACAATACGGACAGAGAAAATCCTGAATTTTCCTTCAAAATTAACGGTAACGGAACAATTGACGACGGCGAAGAAGAGGGCCTTGCCGGAGAAGTCAGGATGACAGGTGGTAATGTTTATTTCATGGTTTCCAGTTTAACCAGTTTTCAGGATCAGATACCTGTTGCTTTTGTGGAGCCTTATTTTAACAAATGGTTTTTTGCGGAAATTCCCGCTGAGTTCACAGAAATTCTTCAAGCGTATAGCGGGGAGGACGATTCTGAATTATCCGAGCAAGAAAAACAGATGAAGGATTTGGTCAAAAATTCTTCGTTTTTTAAGGATGTTAAGTATAATGGAACCGGGAATGTTGGCGGTGTTAATTCATATCGTTATGAGGTTGATCTAGATCCGAACGGAATTGTTGAATACACAAAGGGAGTAAATGAAATAAATGGTTTAGCAACACTAAGTGAATCCGATGAGTCTGAATTAAGAGATGTTCTTGTTGGAATGGGCTTTGATGGAGAAGTATGGATTGGCATTGATGACAGGACTATCAGGAAATTTGCAGGCAACCTGGAAGTTGAAGACTTGGAAGATTCTGAAGGTAGTTTGGATCTTGAATTCAGTTATGAACTAAGCAATTTAAATGAAGATGTTGATTTGGAAATACCTGAAGGTGCTCTTGATGTCATGAGTTTACTTGGTGGTGCATTTTAATGGTTAGACAAATTCCTATAAATGGTTACGACAATAATTTCTCATACTTTATTGGTGATGATGTTGGGAAGAATATCGCTATTGTTGATCCCGGAGATGTTCCTCACTTGATTACAGAAATTGAGTATGATTTGTTGGGTCCGCAAATGATACTTGTTACCCATACTCATCATGATCATATTGAAGGTGTGCCCGGTATTGTGGATAAGTATGCGATACCAGTTTATATGCATGAAAACGGCCGAGGTCGTGTTGATGCCAATGATGAAATGTGTGTGTTTGTTAAGGACGGAGATGAAATTAAGATCGGTGATTTGAATGTTAAGGTTCTCTATACACCCGGCCATATTGATGATGCAGTCTGTTATTATATCACTGCCGCTGAGGCTGCTGATGGTATCCCGAAATTAATCACCGGAGATACCCTTTTTGTGGAAGGATGTGGAAGGGCTGACTTGGAAGGCAGCAATGTTGAAGATCTTTATAATAGTTTGCAGAAAATTTCCGCTTTGCCTGATGATACGAAAATTTTTCCAGGGCATGACTATGGTTCCAAACCTGTTTCTACTATTGCGTGGGAAAAAAAGCACAATAAGTATTTGAAGTGCAAGAATCTGGATGAATTTATTAAACTTAGATTAGGATAGAGTTGCTAAAATAGCAGAGGCTATGATTTCTCCTTTTCTAGCTATTTTGCTTGGATCTAGTATAGGATTGATCTCGCAAGATTCACCATCTTTTGACAGCTCGCATATCGGTATATCTATCCCGATGCCTTTTTGAGGATATTTGCTCATGTAATGATTAAGCATGGTCCAATCTAAGAGGCGATAGGGGTCGTTGTGGCTTACTTTGAGCTTGTCCCTGTTGAAACCCTTCTCAAGGTTACCGGCTAACCCGGGATGAGCCAAAGAGGGTTGATTTTCACGTGCAGTAAGAAAGTTGACCAGGCGCCGCTCTTTAAGTCTATCTGGATTTGTGCGCGCCTCAATGTACTCCTGCATTGCAAATGAACCCGGGCTGATCGGTACAAGCTCACTTGGACTAAAATCAATCATTGTATGAATATCCAGAAAAAGGCCGTCCTGGCTGAGATTCTCAAGTGCTTCCAGTGCTTGTTTTGTGATTGTTTCGTAAGTGTGCATGAATTTTTTTACCAGTTCAGGATGTTCTTCATGATTAAATACTCTTCGAATTGCTTCTTCCGGTGTGCGATTTGCATCTATGATTCCTCTTGGCAAATCTGTTACTTCAACTGAAGCGACTTTTATTTCCTTTTTTAAAAGTTTTTTGATTTCTCGAGTTAGTGCGAGCGCTGCGAAATCGCGTTCCAGTTTAAGATAGGACTCAAATATTTCAGCGTAGTCTTTAAAAATCTCATGCAAATCCGGATGATTTTTTAAGAATTCCTTATGTGAACCGTCGTGGACGCAGATTAAAACAACTTGTGGGTTTATGTTTGTCATGGAAGTTGATTTTCGGCTAGTTGGAGAGGGAAGTCAAGCATAGAAAAACTGTCCCCACCTGCGGCGGAGCCATTTTTTCTATGGTCGCAGCTCCTGAACGAAGCTCGAACCTATTTTAGAGATGAGTACAGCTAAACTTCCGCCAGCTTACGCAGGCGGGTTTGCTTTTTTCACTCCCTTTTTGTTGGAGTATCTTTCACTCAAACCTAATGGTCTATTTTGACTATAATGGTCTTTCAGGCTTCTTATTTAATTCAAAACCTTTTTGATGAAATGACATTCTACGGTAGCCTTACCTCCAAGGGCAGGTGTCTATTCACCGTTGTGATTAACTTACAACAAAAATTTAAAAAATAAAAGCTTCCCGCAAATTGCGGGAAGCTAAAGAAAAAGAAAAAAGAAAATTAAGGTTCAAAGACTAAGCCATTTTTTTGACCCTTAGCAGGCGCACCAACCCGAGCTTCGGAGACTCAAGGTTAGGATCGTAGGCGCCATAGAAGGAAACATTCCCACTGTTCGGACCGAAACGAGCACGGCGAGAGAAGGAAGGTTTTTTGCCACTTTCCATGTGTGTCGCTCTATATTCATCTCTATTGTTACTTGCAACGAATGAGCGGCCGGTTATTTCTTCTATCTGCCTTAATTCTTCATTACTATTGGGCATCTCATAGCCATAGTGGGGCGTTCCTTCCTCATAATCTTTTCCATATAGAATTTCTCTTGTCTGATTGTAACTTTTGCCTTTAAGGACAGGCTCGACTCCGCCTTCACGGAAGACGGGATTGCCTTCTTCATCTATATAAACCAGTTCTCCACCTTCCTCCATGTCCGTTGCCAGTTTAAGATAGTGAGCATCCCCTTGCTCGACAAGCCTGTAAGACAGTTCTTTCCAGGTACAGCGTACTTTGATTTGATCGGGCAAATTGTCGTACTGAGCTTTGAATTGTTGTGGGATTTCCGGCGTCTCTGCCAGCTTAACCACCGCATCGACCAGTTTTGCCCTTGCTTCGTCCTGTTCACGTCTTATCAACAGTGCTATTTTTCCCGTGTCGTTGGCACCTATTTCAAGTTGCTCCCGAAGTGCGTTTAAACTTGCTACGTCGGTTTCGAAGATTTCGTCTTCTGATTGTTCAGGGTTAAGATCTGTGTGCCTTCTTGCTATATGTTCCATAATGCTAGGTTAAAAATAAAATGGTTTATTATTTAATCATACTTATCACATCTTGTCAACTGGTTTTTTGAAAACTTTTAATCTGTGGTTCTCTTCCTACTCATTTCCTCCTTTCAGTCGTCATTCCTAGCAAGTGGAACTGAATCGAACCTGGTTTCTCGTCCTTTTCACGGGCAGATAGAAAAACTGTCCCCACCTGCGGCGGAGCCATTTTTTCTATGGTCGGGGTGAGAGGACTCGAACCTCCGGCCTCACGCTCCCAAAGCGCGCACTCTAGCCAACTGAGCTACACCCCGATATTTGTTCTTGGAGAGTCTATCCAATAAAATGATTATTGTTAAGAGATTTTTAAGGTAATAGGTTATAATTGGGACATGCATAGGCTTTATTCTAAAATAATTGGTACTCCTGTTTACGATGATAGTGTTCGACCTCTTACTACTGTTAAGGACCTAATAATCGACACCGAAACCGGCAAATTGCTTGCCTTTGTAGTTAATCAGAGCAAAAACCTCGTTATCGTGCCTATCGATGTTGTTTCCTGGACTGAAGTTATCAAAATAAACAATATTGACAGTATCATTGATGGAAATGATGTTATTCGAATCTCCGAGGTGCAAAAAAGAGGAATAAATCTCATTCATAACAAAGTCGAGACTAAAAATGGCGAAAAGCTTGGAAAAGTAAATGATTTTTCTGTTGATACCGATATTTTGATGTTGCAGAAGCTATATGTATCAAAGGGGATACTTGGTTTAGTAAGGTATGAAAGCAGAATTATTTCAGCAAAGGACATTATCGAAATTCTACCTGATAAGATTGTTATCAAGGATAATACGAAGATTAAGGAGAAGATAAAGGAATCCCCGGTTTTGCTTGAAGAAATGCCCGCTGCTTAAGCATATTTGGAATAAAAAAACCCCTGACAAGCAGGGGCTTTAAGCGGTCAATAAAGTTATTACGTTCAGAACGGTATAGTTCTTTGCCTTTTTGTTGGTATTGAATTTTTATTCAGTACCTGTTCCGGCTCCGAGTACTGCTCTTACTAGTACGAAAGATAATAGAATCAAGATGATACCGATAACGGCATACATGATGATTTTCTTAGCTTTTCCTACAGCTTCATCATTACCAGCAGATGTCACATAACTGACACCTCCGTAGATAATCATGATTACAGCAAGGAGACCTAAAAATCCAAGGAAGTAGTTAACGAGCGTTAGGATAAGTCCTCTTAGTGAGGTTTCTCCTCCCGTAGCCGCTCCAATTACTTCTGGATTGTCGCCAGCGTCAAGCAGTCCTACCGCACTTGCCATCGGAATAGCAGAGAATAGGCTGATCGCACCGATCATCAATGCAAACACTAGGAGCGTCTGTTTGATAATTTGACTTTTAGATTTCATAGGAAATAGGTTATTTCGTATGTAATTATAGCAGATAACAGATTAGACTGCAAGTGTTATGGGTCCTTTTTCAGAGAGAATTTGAACTTCTTCTTCCAATATCACCCCAAATTTGGCTTTAACTTGCCGTTTGGCCAGTTTGGCCAGTTTCAGTATATCCTTGTATGAAGCCCCTCCGTTGTTGAGAAAAAAATTGGCGTGCTTTTCGGATATTTTGGCTTTACCGATAGTTTTACCTTTGAGACCCGCCTGGTCGATCAGCATTCCTGCAGGTGTGTCCGGTGATGGATTCTTGAAAAATGAACCTGTTGTAGAGCCAAATGGCTGTTTTTCTTGTCTGAATTTGCGGATTTCATCCATTATTTGTTTCTGTTTTTGGGCTGAAAATTTGCGTTTCTCCAGTTTAAATGTTGCATCTAAAACTATTTCTCCCGTTCTTTTAAGTTTGCTATAACGATAGTCATAGTGAAAATAGGCATTCTTTGCTTGTTGTATGCTACCTGTTTTAGGATCCAAGATGGTTGCTCCTATCAAGATGTCTCTTGTTTCAAGACCGTTGCATCCGGCATTTCCGCGTACAGCCCCACCTACAGTGCCCGGGAGCCCTACCCATTTTTCAAGTCCCGACAAACCCTTTGCAACTGATTCCTTGATGAGTTTTGATACAAGGACTCCCGCATCCGCTTTTATGTTTGTGCCTGTGAATTCTAATTTTTCAGTTTCTATTTTTATGACCAACCCTCGGAAACCTTTGTCACTAAAAAGAATATTGCTACCGGCTCCGAAAATGAAGAATGGGAGATTTTCATTTATGCAGAATTTTATAATACTTGGAAACTCTTTGTTGCTTTTGAGTTTATAGAAGAAGTCGGCTTTACCGCCTATACGGAATGTTGAGTATTTTTCGAGTGATTCTTCGAATAGAACTCCGGGCAGGTATTTTTGGCATTCTTTTTTTAGTTTTGTCATGGTTGAATTTTACATATTTGTTAAAAGGAAAGAAAGTGGGTACAAATATTCTCTTCGCTCAAAAGTCGCGCCCAAGCATGGTCGCTCCATTCGCTTGAGAATATTTGTACCCACTTTCTTTGGCCTTAATCGATAGGAAATCCAAAGATTGACAGAAGGCTTTATTTTAAATAATATTCCGCGTGCTTTTAGACACGTCAATTAGCCACCTTAGCTCATCCTCACAGCATGCGATGAACGCAGTGAATCGGATGATGAGGAGGAAAGAGCTAGCAAAAGCGATACATGAAAATCAATTAGCCACCTTAGCTCAGCTGGTAGAGCAACTGTCTTGTAAACAGTAGGTCTGCGGTTCGAACCCGCAAGGTGGCTCCAGAGTGGCTTTTTACTTAATTCAAAATAATTAAATAACTGGCTTAATTGATTGGTTTTGGGTAAAATATATGTATGCATTCTACAGAAGAAATTAAAGGGGCACTTCAAAGTAAAAAACAGGAATTGCAGGATAAATATAAGATAAAAACTATCGCTATTTTTGGCTCCTACGCTCGAGGTGAACAAAAAAAAGAGAGTGACTTGGATGTGATGGTGGAGTTTTATGAGCCATTAGGTTTGGAGTTTATAGATTTAGCAAATGAGCTAGAAGAAATTGTGGGTACTAGAGTAGATCTGGTATCAAAATCTGGGGTGAAACCGAAATATTTTGCAGTACTATCACAAGACCTAATTTATGTCTAAAAGAGAAGTTGATCTGTTATTGGAAGATATTTCGGAAGCAATTGAAAAGATTTTCAATTATATCAAAGACTTGAATTTTTCTGAATTTGCTGAGGACTCAAAAACAATTGATGCTGTTGTAAGAAACTTCGAAATCATAGGGGAAGCAACAAAACAGCTACCCGAAGACTGGAAAGACGATCATGCTTCTGTGGAGTGGTATAAACTTGCAGGCATGAGAAACAGAATTGTTCATAAATATTTTGGGATTGATTTGGAGATGATCTGGACAGTGATAAATAAAAACTGACAAATTAAGCACATCAGGTTAGAATTTCTTTGTTATTTTACGAATCAATCATGGCTAGTGAACATTCTATGGATATCGTTGTGAAGTTTGATTTTCAGGAACTCCGAAATGCCGTTGATCAGGCCAAAAGAGAAGCTATAAATCGCTTTGACCTCAAGGATGCGAATATTGAGATTGAGCTTAGTGATGAGAATATCAAGATTACCGCACCAAGTAATATCCAAGTTGAGTCTGTTGTGGATATTTTGGGGAAGAAAATGTTGAGCCGGAATCTTTCTCAAAAAATTCTCAAGAGGGGGGAGATAAAGGAGGTTGGCGGTATGAGGGTAAGAATAGAAATTGAGCTGATAAAGAGCCTGGATCAGGAGAATGCCAAAAATATTTCGAAAATGATACGTGATGAATTTTCGAAAGCAAAAGCCTCCATTCAGGGAGACAGTGTGAGAGTTTCTTCAAAATCAATAGATGATTTGCAGGGAATAATGGCAAGGTTAAAGGCGGATTCTTCAATGAAAGTGCCATTGGAATTTACTAATTACAGATAGACTTTTGAAAATCCCCGGGGATTTTTTGCCATAAGCCCTCAATTGTGGTATAATATTTTTGGTGGGATGCATTAATACTTTATCAATTTTTCCTATGAGTGAAGATGGAAACGCACATAGATATCCTGATGATGATAGTGGCAGTGATGACTACGATGATAACGCAGGCGATGGCGAAGCGTCTGATCATCAAGTTAAAGGACTTTCCTTGAAGCTGCCTGATGATAAACGTGAACAGCTTAGCAATAAAATGTTTGAATACAGAAATAGGCTTAGTACCAAGTACAAAAACAGGCCAAATGATGATAGGTCAGTTGTCATAATGGCAACAAGTATATTGATCATCGAAAGGTTACTTCGTGATGGAACTGTAAATAGTAATCAATTTCAATCTGAATTAAGGGAAACTTATCCTAATTACAATGCCGAATATTTTGCATCTGCCTGGATGGTCATTAAAGGATATTGTGAAGATAGCAGCTCAGATACGGACAAAACTGAAGAATTAAGAAGTCTTGAAATACTTTTACCTCCTGATAAAAGAGTTGTCATGCAACGTAAAATGAACGAATACAAAACACGTCTCGCTACCAAATATGCTGAAAGACCTTCGAACGATCCTTCTGTTATTGAAGTGCAACTTCGGATTCTTATTCTTGAAAAATTGTTTCAACAGGGGCGAATATACACATGGGATCTTTCACGAGAGTTAGAACATACATTCAAAAATTATAGTCCAGAATTGTTCGAAAGAGCTTGTAAAGTTATCGAGCAATACATCAAAAATGGTGGTAAAGATCTCCATGGTGGAACCGGCCTTGCTGAATAGTTGACAAATGCCTGTATATCACGTAAATTCCGGGCTAATTTTTGTTAATTTTATTATTTCGATTAATTCATTACCCATATCGGTTCATGTAGCTGAGAGGGAAGTAGATTGATGAAGAAGAAAAACCAAGTTAATGAAAGAAGTTCTGCTTATTGAAGATGATCCTGCTACAAGGGAGAGTGTACGTGAGATCTTGGAAAGATGGTTGCCCGAAGACTGTGCTGTGGTAGCTCCTGATACTCTTAGAGAAGCCGTGGGAATTTTGGCTTTAGGTTTGGTCAGAGTCGCGCTGATTGATTATGCTCTTAACTCAAATGGCTTTCAGCCTCTAGGGGATGACGGGATTGAATATGAAAATGTTAGTGGAAGTGATGTAGCCCAAGAAATTACCAGGGATTTCCCTGGAGTTACCAGGGTGGCCTTTTCTAAAGGCAGAGGTCCATGGATGAGAGATCATGTGGATAAAGTATTCAGTGGGAAAATCAGTCTAGGGGATGATTCTCCCGAGGGGATGAAGGCGAGAGATGAATTTAAAACTTTGATTTTAGGTCTGATAGAATAATTTAGGTTTGATTTTTTCCGGCCATTCTGTTTTAATTGTCCACTTTAAGAAAGTATATGGCTGGATTAGCTGCACCACAAATAGACAAAATTCCGACAGTCGAATTGCATCGTCACTTCGAAGCTGGGATGACTCCTGAAGTAATTGCCACTTTAGCTCAAAGAAATGGGATTGAAAAATTCTTAACAAGAGAAGGGGAAGTCGTTGATGGAGTAGATCCACAAGATCCTGACTCTATACGGGCCTATGTCGATAGTGTAGTAAATGGATTTTCAGAGAGTGATGGAATTGTGAATTTCCTTAATGCTTATAGGATGTTGTCCTCGGTTTTTGGAAGTGAAGATGATCTGGAATACGCTGCTTATGAACAAATGAAAGGAGAGCATGAAGCAGGGAGTATTCATGCTGAGCTCAGAGCCTCTCCTATGTCTCTATCCGGTCCGGTCGGAGCTCCCATAAAAAATGTTATTGCAGCTATGCAGGCAGGTATTAATCGGGCATATGATGACTTTGGGGTTTCCGGGACTTTTATTTCTTGTTTTAGCCGGGAGAAAGGATTGATAACTCCTGAGGATGCCGACTACAATCCCAAAAATTATGATCCTCTAAAAGATCAAGCTAGGCATGTCGTTGATGCAGTTTTGGAACTCTATGATCCAGACAATCCGGTAGGAATAGATATTGCCGGAATTGAAAATGCACAGTATCCACCAAAGAGATTTTTGGATGTTTTGTCTCCTGCCAGAGATGCCGGTGTTCCATTGACCGTTCATGCCGGTGAACAAGGGGAATACCCACAATACGAGGGTGCGCCGCCAAGTTTTGTGGAAGATGCAATACTACAATTGGGAGCCAGGCGTATCGGACATGGGACATCTATGTCTATAGATCCTATATTAATGACTTTGGCAAAAGAGAGAGGGATTGGAGTTGAAACCTGCCCGGTGAGCAACGACCTAATGCGATTTACACCTTTGAGACATAGTCCCTTGCGTCAGTTTCTTGAACGTGGCATTAAAGCTACAATTTGTACTGACGACCCATTATTTTTTGGGGTTTCGAGTGTTATGGATATGCTTAAACAATGTGGAGCAAGGTTGTATCTTAGACCTGAGGACATGGCACAGATTGCCAAAAATGGCGTTGCTACCGCCTTTGTTGGAGATGCCAGAAGGGTGGAGCTTAAAGCAAAACTTACTGAGAAACTAACGCTTTTGGGAATGTACTAAGTTATTGTTTTTCATAAAAGGCCTCAACCACCGGAATTAGACTCTCGGTCTTTTTCATGATTGTAGTGATGTCTGATTTTTCAGTTTCCAACACCATATGAATATCTGAGAATTTTTCCTTCTCATCAATTGGGGCAACATCAAGAGATCTGATGTTAACCTGGAATTTGCGAATACGAGTGGTTATGCGGGCAAGTACGCCGGCTTCATTTCGCACTCTAAGTGTGACCTTGTAGTAAGTCTTCTTCGTCATATTTATGGGCTTTATCTTGTAATAGATCTGAGTCTTTAAGGGCTTGATCGCCAAGTGCGGTATTGGGTGGGACCATTGGGTAGACGTGTTCGTCCGGGTCGACCATGAATGTTATCAAAGCCGGCCCATCTACTTTTCGTGCTTCTTTAATTGCTTTTTCCGCTTCTTTGTAGCTGTGTGCACGCCAGGCAGGGATGCCAAAGGATTCGGATAATTTTACGAAATCCGGGTTTGTTAATACGGAATGAGAAAGGTTTCCTTTGAAAAGCAGATTTTGCCATTGCCTTACCATCCCGAGTGCTTTGTCCTCCATAATTGCAATTTTGACAGGAATTTTGTGTTCGGCTATAGTCGCGAGTTCTTGTACATTCATCATAAATCCACCATCACCCGAGATATTCCATACTTCGCGATCCGGTTTTCCGAGTTTTGCTCCCATAGCAGCCGGCAAACCGTACCCCATAGACCCCAGCCCTCCCGATGTGAGATTGGAATTTGGATTTTTGAAACGATAGAATCGACCTGTCCACATTTGGTGACGACCTACATCAGCTGCGACAATTGCCTCGCCGTTAGTAATTTCTGATAGCATCTGTATTATTCTGGGCTGACTTAAGAATTTCTTATCGTTTTCAGGATTTAATTTGAAATCGAGAAAACCATATTTCTTTTTCCATTTGTTTATTTGATCCCACCAGTCCGGAAAAGTGTGATTGGAAAGCACTTTATTTGCACGAGTTAACAAGTCTTTTACATCTCCTGGCAAAGGTAATTCTGTGGGCACAATTTTCCCAATTTCGGATGGATCGATTTCCATGTGCACGAATGTTGTGTCCTTTATGAATGTCTCAAGTTTACCTGTAATACGGTCATCAAAACGACACCCAATGCCGATGATAAGATTTGCGTCATGTGTGGCGTAGTTTGTGACCGCATCGCCGTGCATTCCTATCATTCCAGCCCAAAGTTCATGCCCTTGCGGGAAATTTCCCAAGTTCAGTAGAGTGGAAGCTACAGGTATGTTATGCTTCTCCGCAAATTCTACCAACTCTGCCTGGGCTCCCGATAATTCGACTCCATGCCCTGCAAAAATAATTGGCTTCACACCTTTTTTTTCTAAAAGAATATCCAGCTTTGCAATATCACGATCGCTGCAATGTTCAGCAATGGGACTATAGCCCGGCAAGTCCATCTTTGGATCCGACTTGTACTTTGCCTCCTGAAACCAGATGTCTTTCACCAGATCAATGTGAACCGGGCCCGGGCGTCCCGTTTTCGCGATATAAAATGCTTCTTTTACTACTCGTGAAATGTCCCTTGCTTGGGTCACCAGATAGCTATGCTTAACAATCGGCATAGACATCCCGATTACGTCCGTTTCCTGGAATGCGTCTGTGCCAATGAAATTTTCAACAACCTGTCCGGTTATATACACAGTTGGCACAGAATCCATCATCGAATTTGCAATTGCGGTCATGAGATTTGTGGCACCCGGCCCGGATGTTCCAAGGGCTACTCCCACTTCGCCCGTAACTCTGGCGTAGCCGTCCGCTGCAAATCCTCCACCTTGTTCGTGGCTTGGTAATATATGCCTGATATGATGACCATACTTATTTATTCTATCATAAAGTGGTAAAACAACTCCTCCCGGTATTCCAAACATTATCTCAACACCTTGGTCCGCAAGGGCTTGGCAAAACAAGTCTGCTCCCGTTAGAGTTTTTGGTATGTTGTGCGTTATGTTTGCCCTGTTATGGGGTTTGATTGCTTCTTTTTTCACTTTTTGTGATTTAGTTTTTAGCATCTGATTTCTTAACTGGCTTTTGGCCGCAAGGATCTAACTGTACGTCCTGCCTGCCACATTTCCGACTTTGCCATTTCGTCGAGTTCTTCTTTCAGTTTTTCTTTATAATTTGGATCGCTATTCGCTTTAAGTACAATCTCTGTTTCTTTTCCCGTTTTGACGCTGTCATATAGTTTTTCAAATACCGGTTCTGTGGCCTCGCGGAATTTGTGTCTCCAATCCAATGCACCTCTCTGAGCTGTCGTGGAGCAATTTGCGTACATCCAATCCATTCCGTTTTCTCCTATTAAAGGAATTAAACTTTGAGTGGCTTCTTCAACAGTCTCGTTAAAAGCTTCTGATGGGCTGTGTCCGTTTTTTCTAAGAATGTTGTACTGAGCCTCCATTATTCCAGCTATTGCCCCCATAAGGACACCTCTTTCGCCTGTTAAATCGCTTACAACTTCTTTTTCAAATGTAGTTTCAAATAAGAACCCTGATCCGACCGCGATACCAAGTGCGAGAGCGCGATCTCTTGCATTACCGGTAGCGTCCCGGTGAATGGCAAAACTTGAATTAACACCTTCTCCTTTTAGGAAGAGTTCTCTTAGTTTCCCTCCCGGTCCTTTTGGTGCGACAAGAATCACATCCACGTCTTCCGGTGGTATAACTCCGGTTTGGTCTTTGTAAACTATCGAAAAACCATGTGAGAAATATAGCGCATTTCCCTTTTTAAGGTGCTGTCGCACCTTATGCCAACACATTTTCTGTCCCGCATCTGAAAGTAAATACATTAATACGGTTCCCTTTTCTGCCGCTTCTTCAAGCTCAAAAAGTGTTTCGCCTTCCACCCATCCGTCTTTAAGGGCCTTTTCCCATGAATCACCGCCTTTTCTTTGGCCGATTATTACATTGATGCCGTTGTCTTTTAGGTTCATTGCTTGACCCGGCCCTTGCACTCCGTAGCCTAAGACTGCGATAGTTTCGTCTTTCAATATTTCTTGTGCCTTTGATAGAGGAAGTTCTTCGCGTGTAACAACTTCTTCGTCTTTGCCTCCGAAATTTAATTTTGTCATGGTTTTTAGGTTAATTAAAATTTATCTGTGATAGCACCGTATTTTGGTGAGCCGACTGTTTCAATATACTTGCGTAAGACCCCAAATTTATACTTAGGGGCCGGTTTTGTCCAGTTTTCAAGGCGCTTTGCGAGCTCTTCTTCACTGAGTTCTACGTCCATTGATTTATTTTCCAAATCTATGTTGATGATGTCGCCGTCCTTGATTAGTGCGATAGGTCCACCAACATATGCCTCCGGGGCTGTGTGTCCTATGATGAATCCATGACTTCCACCTGAGAAGCGACCATCTGTAATAAGCGCAACTTCGTGGCCAATCCCTTTGCCGATTAGTGCCGAGGTGACTGACAGCATTTCGCGCATTCCCGGGCCGCCCTTGGGTCCTTCATGTCTTATTACCACTGTGTCACCGGCTTTTACTTTGTCTTGCTCAATCGCGTGGAATGCATCTTCTTCACAATCATAAATTTTTGCAGGGCCACTGTGCTTGGTTGCTTTTAGTCCCTTAATTTTTACAACCGCACCTTCAGGCGCCAGATTCCCGTGCAATATTGCAAATGGGCCGGTTTTGGTTATTGGATTTTCCAGTTGCATAACAACGTCCTGATCTTTTGAAAAATGTGAAACGTTTTCTAAATTTTCCGCAACAGTTTTTCCAGTAACAGTCATACATTCTCCGTGGATCATTCCTGCATCAAGTAGCGTTTTCATGACAGCGGGAAGTCCTCCTATACGATGTAGATCGACTGTCACATATTTTCCTCCCGGTTTTAGATTTGCCAGTTGTGGGGTTTTATCCGACAAGCGATTGAAGTCTTCTAAGTTTAGCTCTACCCCAATACAATGAGCCATGGCTAACAAATGTAGAACCGCATTTGTTGATCCACCCAGTACCAGGGCTACCGTAATTGCATTTTCAAATGCTTTTTTTGTCATAATTTTGTCCGGAGTGATGTTGTTTTTGATTAGTTCCAGAACTTGTTTCCCCGCTTTTTCGCATTCTTCTAATTTTTCAGTTGAAATTCCAGGTGTTGTAGATCCATATGGCAAAGCCATCCCAAGTGCTTCGATTGCTGATGACATTGTATTTGCGGTGTACATGCCACCACATGATCCCGGCCCCGGGCAGGCATTGCATTCAATTTCGTGAAATTCTTTTTCGTCTATTTTTTTGGACTGGAATTTGCCAACGGCTTCGAAAATACTAACTATGTCGATGTCTTTTCCTTCAAATTTACCCGGCATTATTGTTCCTCCGTATATGAATATTGCAGGTGCGTTTACTCTGGCGATTGCCATAAGGGATCCGGGCATATTCTTGTCACAACCACCTACACAAATCAGGCCATCAAAGCGCTGCGCGCCGGCAACCGTCTCAATTGAGTCAGCAATTACTTCGCGGCTTACAAGTGAATACTTCATACCTTCATGTCCCATGGAAATACCATCGGAAACTGTGATTGTCCCGAATATTTGCGCTGCCCCTTCGTTATCCCAAACTCCATCCCTTGCACTCTTTGCTAATTTGTCCAGGTGCATATTACAAGTTGTGATTTCACTCCAACAACTGGCAACCCCTATTAGTGGTTTTTTAAAATCTTCGTCCTTAAATCCTGTGCCACGAAGCATAGCGCGACTTGGAGCACGAGCGTCTCCATCCGTCATAAGTGAACTCCTTTTTTTGAGATTTTGATTAGTCATGATTAATTTAATATATAGATGTACACCATTTCTCGTAACCTTTTAGGTCAGTCATTACAGCTTTGTCATATAGTGTTTTTAGTTGCGCGGTAATTGGACCCAGCGATGCATTTCCAATTTTCTTTTTATCCACACTTGCTACCGGAGTGATTTTCGCTGCTGTGCCCGACAAGAATAATTCATCAAATTGAAATAGCTTTTCCTTCTTGAAATTTTTCTCTTCAACTTTTAGTTTGAGTTCTTTCCTTGCGAGTTTGATTAAGCTGTCACGAGTAATTCCGTTTAAAATGCTGGCTGTCGTTGGTGGAGTCCAGATCACTCCATTCTTTATGCCAAAAATGTTGGCGCCACTGGCTTCGCATACATTGCCTTTTGCGTCTAAGAATATTGGCTCATCGAAACCTTTTCTCAAAGCTTCTGTTTTTGCGAGCGCACCATTGGCATATGCACCGGTACTTTTTGCTTTTGTCGGAATGATGTCGTCACTAAATCTGGTCCAGCTGCTAATACAAACATTTAATCCTCGATCTGCTTTGAAATAATTTTTTAGAGATATCATGTAAATGGCAAGATCGTCATCCGGGTTATCAAAACGAGGTGTGAGAAGTGTTGATGCCGCATATAGAGTTGGTCTTATATATAGGTCTTCTTTGACCTTATTGCGTTTTACCAATTTAAAAATGATCTCTCTGAACTCCGGATATGTGTAGTCGAATTTCATTCCCAAAAGTTTGGAAGAATTCTTAAGTCTTTTGTAGTGATCTTCAAGTCTGAATAGATAAAGATTCTTTTTTTTCTTATGCCAGAATCCGCGAATGCCGGTAAAGCAACCAAGTCCATATTGAATGGCCTTGCATTGGATAGGCACTTTTGCGTCTTTTGTCCTAGTTGTTCTTCCTTTTATGTATGTGTAGGGAAAAGTTTTAGACATTTATAGTTTGGTTTATTTTCTGTGGTATAGGAAGTTGTAGCATTTCTCAAAAGCACTTACCGAGGCTACGATTACGTCAGGTGATGTAGCCTGTGCGATGATACGATTTCCATTTTTATCAATAGCGGTCATAACAACTTTCACTGCTGCTTCAACACCGCCCGTGAATATTTCAACATTGTAGTCTATTAGTTTTATTTCCAGTTTATCGTGACCTTTGATGGCTTTTTTTAGAGCACTTATTATCGCATCTACCGCACCTACACCCTTGGCCTGCTCAATAAGTATTTTATTTCCATAGCTTAGTTTAATACTTGCCTCCGCCTCTTTGTATTTAGAAGTTTTAACTTCGAAATCTATTATCTTGAGATGTTTTTCCTTCTGATTATATTCGTCCAGCTGTTCTTCAATAATATTTTGAATATCTTGTTTATTTATCTTCTTGCCTTTTGTCTCAAATTTTTTGATGCTATCAGTAGTGCCTTTCAATACCGCCTTACTTAAATTGATTCCGAATTCATCATGGACAATCTTTTTTAAATCTTTTTCCGAAGGAATTTTTTTCCAAAGAATTTTACTTCGATTTTTAACCCCCTCGGATTGGATTTGATAAAGTTTGTATTTAAGGTAATTGTCTACTTCTGATAATTCGGGATCAATTGTGGGAGGGTCCGGAATAATTTTTACCGCGGATTTTGGGTCTTTGAGCCCATTACCTGTTGCCACACAAACAATGGTGTCATCTTTTTTAAAGAATCCTTTCTCACTTAACTTTGCCACTGCGGCAAGAGGAAGAGCACCCGACGGTTCAACAAATATAGCCTCTTCTCTGGCTAAAGTTTGCTCAATTGCCAGAACTTCTTCGTCAGGTATGCTAACTCCACAACCACCGGAATCTTTTAGAGCTTTTAGTACTTTCATTCCATCGAATGGCATTGAAACCGCGACTGCGCTACACACGGTGTTTGGTTTTTCGATTTCCACTAATTTTTTGCTTTTGGAATTAAAGGCTCGAACAACAACATCACATCCATCAGGTTGTACCGCTATTATTTTTGGGAGCTTGTCGATTAAGTCTAATTTATGAAGCTCACTGAATCCTTTCCAAATTGCCGATATGTTTGTGCCTACTCCAACCGGGCACACGAGATAATCAGGAGCTTTCCAACCCAGCTGTTCGGCTATTTCGTATGCCTGAGATTTTTGACCTTCAAGTCTGAACGCATAATCTCCCGCCAAAAAGAAGCCGTGCTTCTTGGCCATTTGTTCGGCCAATTTAGAACACTGAGAGTATGTGCCACGTACCTGGATTATTCTTGCGCCATATGAAAGTGTTTGCGCCAATTTTCCGATTGGGGTTCCTTCCGGTACCAAAACGTAGCAAGGAAGTTTTGCCTGAGTACAATAGGCGGCTACAGATGCAGCCATGTTTCCTGTTGATGCAAAACAAACCGCTTTTGCCCCCATTTCCTGGGCTTTCGTTATTTCTACAAGTGTGCCTCTATCTTTGAATACTCCGGTTGGGTTTGCTCCTTCATTTTTTATGAAAAGATTGTTTAGTTTATATTTTTTTGAAAGATTTTTGCAGTGGTGAAGTGGTGTTCCACCTTCGTTTAAAGTGATGATTTTCGATAAATCTATGATCGGATAGAATGTCAGGTATTTTAGTGCCGATATGGGCGAATGCTTGAGCGCGTAGAGATTTAATCGCTGCTTAATAAAATCATAGTTGTAGATTACGTCAAGAGAACAGCCACATTTGAGGCACTTTGTGCAGGTTGTGTGCTCATCAAATTCCGCTTTGCAGTTTATGCATTGAAGGGTGTAGAAATTTTCGTTTAGTGTGACCATATAATTAATTTACAATTTATAATTTTCAATTTTCAAACATTACAATTTTCAAATAAAAAAATCCTCTTTGCAGTGCAGAGAGGTTTTTACTTTTAATGCAAACGTCTCTCTGGACTAGAGGATAATAATTAGCACTGAAATAATTAGTATGAGACGTTTCATTGTGTTGATATTAGCAGAGATCTTTTTTTTGTAAAGTTATTCTGCACTTTTGTTCTTCACTATGTGCGAAATTATTCCGATTGTCGCGAGGATACCGCCTGCGATTGTAAGATAAAGACCTTGCCCAACGCTTATCCTTATTCCTTCATCGGAATTCGTACTCATGATCGCATAAAAATCAAATACCCCAACCGCTATGACTATTGCAATGAAGAACAAAGAAATCCAAATTGGTATTTTCTTGATTAAGAGAAATAGTATTGCAATCACTGCCGCACCCGCAGCTATCATCCAATCCGGAGCTTCATATGCTTTTAGGTGAAACCCCGCTGCATGATCCCAGTCAAATGCTCCGCCTATTAGGACAAGGGCTGCACCTGCCAGGGCTATGTAGCGACCTGTTTCTTTTTGATTCATTACAATTTTTGATTAAATGTCTTTAGTGTATCTGTAAAGTTTTCATCTGATAAATAATCATATCCAACGTTAATCACTTTAGCAAAAGATGCCCTATCTATAAAGTCATTTGGATTAAGATTTCCCGTTTCGCCGGCACCGGTAAATATTCCGGCCAAGTAAGATGCCATTGCGTCATCTGCAATTGAGTCACTAGCGGATACATCCGGGAATGTGCCATCCACATAATCAACGGCTTCCAATCCGAAAATGCCATTTACCATCATAAGAATGTCTCCCCGAGGTGCAGTGGCATTCCACTCATAACTTCCACGATTAAGCCCGGGTAGAGAAAGCTCGTCCAATCTAACAAGATATCCCTCATACCAAAATATGTTTTCATTGTGAGATGCCTCTCCATATCCTGCAGCTTCCAAGGTCATCTTAAGCGCCTCTGCATAGGTTACATTGTCTCCAGGTCCAAAGTAACCAGTCAATCCATCATCATCGCTATACCCGTTTATTATGCCCTTCTTCCGCGTAGTCATAACATCATCCCAATACCAGGCCGGATTTTCTCCAAACTCTACGTCGTAGAATTCTACAGAATTCTCTCCAAAAACATTTTCATAATCGATATCATCAAGACTGTTTTGTATAGCTTCAATGGCAGCCCAAATTTCATCCTCAGAAGCACCAAATTTGACTAAATTTCTGATATTTCCCCAAAGTT